>JAKADJ010000041.1 GCA_021820645.1 Bacillota bacterium | reverse complement strand
GTCGGGTTCAAAATAACCAGAGCCGCCACGGGCCTAATATTACTCAAGACCCCGGTCGAAATCGGTGCGGGTGTGGTCGAGGCAGAAGATGGCGGCGTACTCGTGGTTTTGGGCGCAGGCAACACTTTTGTGGTGGTCTTTGGTGATCCGTGCCATTTCACCACTTGATTCACCCACAGTACTCCCTGGTGTTCGGGATTGAGTGCTTTAAGCTTGGACTCCGGCATCTGCAGGCTAAATGCGATTTGGGATAAAGAATCCCCTGGTTCCGCATGATATACCCAGTCATTGTTATAAGCGAGTCGAATGGTTTCCAAGTGCATCAAAAGGCGAAGATCACTGGCGGTGAAAGATTTAGTGGAAAGTGACATCTGTTTTAAGAACGTGGTGAGCGCGGTTTGAGTCGCCGCATTGAGACGACCCGATAGCGGGCCTGCATATAAATGCCAGCGTTGCAACCAGACCTGAGCATTAAGCGTTAGCGCTGCGCTCCAACGTCCGGGCGAAGTGGTGGCCTGTTGAAAACGGGCGGCGGCCTCGGCCACAATGGTTTTCTTGGGCGACAGCCCATACTGGGTGGCAAACGACGCGGCAGCCATCAGGGTCTCGGGCGTCATCTGACCGCTGATCGGGCCCGGATCGTACCCGAGGCCAAGCAGCTCTGATTGAAATTGAGCCACCATGATTCCTGGCGAGTTCGCAGTGAGAATCGGGTCAGCGGGAGTTCCATGGCTCACAAGCGCTAACGATAACAGGGCGGCAAGCAGATTTGCGGTACTATATCCCATCTGGTATCATCCTTCCTGTTAATAGGATGCACCAAATTATGGAATTTTATTCTTTGTTAGATGCGTCATGCTACCATGGCTGACGAGATCCAAGGATCCGCAAAAGGAGCGTCTACAAAAGCCGGTTCGAATGGTCAATAACGACTCGATGTTCCGACCGCGCCCCCGATGCATCCTATCCCTACTGACACGCCGAGCGAAAGCCATAGGCCATGCCCATTATAGATGTGAACGGTTTCGGCCAAGGCGGTGCCGATTAGGCTCAACATCAGCGCCGCTAACCCACCGTGAAGCCATGCCGTAGCGTCGGCTAGTCGTCCCGTAACCAATCCGGTGAAAAACATGGTCAACCCCGAGGCGGCCCAAATCGCCGCGGATCCCATGGCCGGGTTAAATGCGACGTGGGTGGCAAGAAAAGCAAGAATCAAGGCAAGCGCCCCGGCCACGACCAATCCGAGTGCGACTCCGCGCCAAATGGCTCCAATTTGCACAAAAAACACCCCTTGTTCCGGCAGGCTTATCCCCTTTCTTCAAGGTATAGAGCATAGGGCTTAAATATGACACCGGCCTCTCGATGAGAAGGCCGGTGTCGCAATCAATCTTCTTCGGAGAGGGCTTGTTCCCCACGTTTGATGAGACGTTTTACCATCGTGCCGCCAATTTTGCCAACTTGTCGGGTGGTCATGTTGGCCCATCCCTTTTGGTCGATAGCATCATCTAAGCCGAGGTCTTCCGCCACTTCATACTTGAGCCGATCCAATGCTTTTTCGGCCTTAGGAAGTAACGGTCGCTGCGTGTCACCCATGGTGGCCACCCCCCAGGGGTAGCATATCCCTATCACCGACCCCCGATTCGGGTATTAGTTCAGCAATCTAAGGTCAAGCAAATGTCGGTGGCAGGTCAATCCGATCCATTGCGGAAAAGTTGGCGGCGACTACGTCCATGTCCAGTGCCGTTAACGTTATGACTCCGCCTGACAAAGCCCCGACATCGGTGTGGGGATCACGCACGTCGTCAAAGGGCTTGCCCGCGAGCCAGTAATACTCTTTGCCGCGGGGGTCCATTCTCCGGTGAAAGTCGTTATTATATTCCCGTCGGCCGAGCCCTACCCTCATCAAAGTCGATGGCATTCCCGCGGCCAAGTTGGGGAAGTTAACGTTGTAAAGAATACCTTGGGGCGGGAGGGTAAAGTGTTCGCTGGCGATCCACCACGCCACAAAGTTGGCCGCCCATTCCAGTCCCGTAGCATCCTTGCCATTGTAGGACAAAGCGATCGACGGCACCCCTAGAAACATCCCTTCCATAGCCGCGGACACGGTTCCTGAGTAAAAGACGTCCCGGCCTAGGTTGGCTCCGTGATTAATCCCGGATAACAACAGGTCGGGTGGTTCCCCAAGCAAGGCTTCGAGTGCCAGTTTGGCGCAATCGGCAGGGGTTCCGTTGACCGACCAGCCACGAGCCCCTTCATAATCCATGTCTCGGGCATGCAAGGGCTTATGCATCGTGATGGCATGACTCATGGCACTTTGCTCCTTTTCCGGGGCCACCACGAAGACCTCGTGCTGAGACTGTAAGGCACGTCTTAAACAGCCAATGCCCGTCGCATGGATTCCATCATCGTTGGTGAGTAAAATTCTCATATTAACCTCCTATGCCCTGATTGGAACCGAATCGTGTAATGACCTCTAGAATATCCCACTTCGGTAATCTCGCAATAGTTGGGCCTGGTAATGCCGCAATAAATTGGCGGCCATAGCGGGTGCGCTCGGCCAGAATTCGCCCATCCAAGACTGCCACCAAGCCCTGGTCCTGGTGCGTTCGTAACAACCTACCAAATCCCTGTTGGAATCTCAATATCGCGTGAGGCAGCCCATGTTGATAAAACGCGGACTGACCTTGAGATTCTATCCGCTCGCGTCGGGCTTCTTCCATGGGGTCGCTGGGATTAGCGAACGGCAATCGCACCATAATCACGAGCGATAAGGCGGGGCCCGGGATATCCACACCCTCCCAAAGACTTGCGCTACCGAGAAGTACCGCCTTTTCAGTGCGACGGAATTGTTCTACAACCCGCGGGCCCGTGCCATCGATATTTTGTGCAATCACCTGTATCCCGTGTCGACCCAATCGTTCACGGATTAGGGCGTTGGTATCGCGGAGCATTTGGTTGGAGGTGAAGAGAACCAAGGTTCTCCCCTGTAATCTCTCTGCGGCTTCCATGCAAAACTCGCTGATCACGCTGGTAAATGCCGGATCGCTAACCGGAGGTAGGTCAGTTGGCAGCAACAGTTGGGCATGATGGTGGACGTCAAATGGGGTCGGAAGGGTTAGGGTGGCTAAACGCCTTTTCGGGATCCCAAGCCGGGCTTGATAATAGCGGAAGTTGCCGCCGATACTAAGGGTGGCCGAGGTCAAGACGGCGGCTTGTAGCGACTCCCAAAGAGTATTTTTTAAAAAGTCTGCGACGTCAATGGGTGCCCGTCGTAGCCGCATGGTGGGAGTGGGTCCGCTCCGAGCAACTTCCCACCACGAGACCCAATCGGATTCGGGTAATCCCCAAAAACCGAATTGATCGGCCAATTGCAAGAGGTCTTCCGCCCACTTGCGGAATCGCAACCACACCACATCTTCTTGAACCAGGTCTCCAAAGAGTGCCTCGGCTTGGGCCATAGAGTCGTGTGCTAGTTGGGTACCGGCCTGAAACGTGGTGTGAATCGCTCCCAACAAGTCCCGAATTTGCTGGCCTTCCCAGTGTTGCCATAGGGCTTTGGTTACACGTCTTGATGTCGCTTTGGTGTCGGTCCTCGCTAGGTCTTGGGTTAGGATACTATTGATTTGCCACAGCAGGGTAACGCTAATCCGCATTTGATGCCGTAGGGCCTCGATCCCGGGTTGCAGGTCGGGATGTTGGGGCAAGCGCTGGAAAATTCCATGCCGGCCTTGATCGGCGTCTTCGACCTGTTGGATGAATTCGGCAATGTCTAGGCTCATCCCGAGGGTACGCTCCACGACATCAGCGAAATGGTGGGCTTCGTCGATGACGACGTAGTCAAACGCGGGAAGTACCCCGCCCTGTTGTAAGTGCGTTGCGAGCAATGCGTGGTTAATCACCACCAAGTGGCTCGACTCTGCAAGTCGCTTGCTCTGCCGTAGATAGCAGGCCCCTGCGAACGGACAGCGAGCTCCGGCACATGCGTGGCGTTCAGCAACGACGTCCTGCCATCGCCTTCGGGCGGTAGCGGAGCGGGGATTAAAGGCGTCGAAGTCACCGCTACTCGACCACACGGTAAAGGTAAGGAGTGCCGCTATGGCCAGGCGATCCTCGCGCGGTGTATTAAGCGCTGTCACATCGTGGCGCATTTCGTCGAGTTTTAAGAGACAGAGGTAACGACCGCGGCCTTTCAGCACGGCGGTATGGAGCGGGGTCTCACTCGCCACCATGGGCAGATCCTTGGTCCATAACTGTTCTTGCAGGGCTAGGGTATGGGTGGCCACCAGCACACGAGCCCCCCGCTTGCCGGCCTCTAAAATCATCGGTGTGAGATAGGCTACACTCTTACCGGTGCCGGTACCGGCCTCTACCATCAAAATGGATTGTTCTTCGATCGCGGTCTCGATGGCACGGGCCATCTGGAATTGGCTATCGCGGCTCTCAAAACCGACCAATTTCTGGGCAATAGGGCCTGTCCGTCCCATCCATTCGTCGCTCGTTTCCTGGTGCGACCAGACCGGCAACGTCTCCGGGGGATTGGATTCCCTCTCCCATTGATCCAATCGCGAGGCTAAGTTTTGATTAGCCGTTATAACGTGCCACCAGTCCCACTCCTGGCCGAGTAAAAACGCTAGGTCGGCCCGCACCGATACGGGTAGCTCGCCCAAGCGCTGACGGATTAAAAAGACCAAATCGCGGGTCGCTTGCACATCAAATCGTGCGTCATGAAAGGATCCGGTGCCCGCCTCGGTCACGAGTTCACTTAAACGGTAACTAGGCTCTAACGGGAAGGCCACGCGGGCCCATTCCAGGGTGTCGATGCTGTCTTTTACAAACAGGCCACCGCGTTCCAAAAATTCGCGATCAAATCCGACGTTGTGGCCGACAATGGGCAACTGGCCGATAAATTGAGTAATCTCCGGCATCACGGCGTCGAGGCTTGGGCATTGAGTGAAATCGACGTCGCGAAGGCCCGTCAAAATTAAGATGGGATCGGGAATGTCGCGATCCGGGTTTATAAAAAAATTTTTCGCCGTTTCTCCCGTAGGCAGCCACTTCAACAGCGCGACTTGAATCACGCGGTCGTAAAGAGGATTGAGTCCCGTAGTCTCGCAATCGACGACAACAAATCCCTGGTCAATCACCGAGATGACCCGGGCTATATCCCTCAATGGGAAGATTCCAATGGAGGACCTCGATGCGGGTCGGTGAGGCTTCCAACACGGAGACCGACAGGTTACCCACTCGGAAGTGTTTACGTAGGGCTCCCGGGAGCTCCGGGATTAACGCAAAAAGTAGCGCCTTAATGGTACCCCCATGCGCCACTACGACAATCCGGTCGTCCTGGCCCCAGTTGGCGGCCTCGTCTCGATACCAGGCCAAGACACGTTCCCGTGAATCCCGAAACGATTCGCCGCCCGGCGCCCGAACATGTTCTGTGCGATCAAACTCATTAAGGGTTTGTGCGTACGCCTCGATAATTGCGTCGCGGTTCTTGCCTTCCCAGTCACCCAAGTGAATCTCGCGCAGACGCGCATCGATGATCATGCGATGTCGCCATTCTGGAAATATTTCTTCGGCCGTGGTCAAGGCACGGGTCAAATCCGACGCATACACCTGGCTTAATCCCGCACTCCAACCTTTGGCGTAGCGAGCAGATGCCTGAACATGGGCCAGGCCTGTGGGACTTAGAGGTACGTCGGTATGGCCTTGCCAGCGCCCATCCTGATTCCATAAGGTCTCTGCGTGGCGTAAAAGGATGATTTGCATGCTGGGGATCGGTCCACCTTTATCTTTTAATGTATTAAACCTAGGGCATCGGACATCTTAGGGCTATTCGCTAACTGAGGAGGGAACCTCCATGTCTAACCAAAAAAATCTACTGGCTCGCTTCGCTTTGTTGGAAAAAGCTCAAGCCTGTCGCGATGCCTTACGTGCCCAAGGGTTTGACATTGTGCAAATAGATAATATTCCATCCGCGGGAAGCTCGCAATTGGAGAACCTGAGCCCCCTGGTCGAATGGGGTCGTTATGGATACGACATAGACCGCCTCGACGACAAATGGACCGCTGCATCCGCCTGGGGTAACCAAGATCTTCTGGGCGGGGAGGACTGGCTCTTAACGGCGGTGGTCCCCCAAGACCGGGCACACGAGGCTGCCGAGATGATCCAGCACCATGGGGGTCAGCTTTAAGGATCGAGGTAAAGTGGGTTCGAGTAGATCCAGGCGCGGGACTTTTTACCGCGAAAGAGCTCGACGCGGTAGCACCCGGGTTCCTTGGCCACGACGTCCAAGATGTGCCCCGTTGTGGTGAATATAGGCTGGCCATTCTTAATGAGGCGCCACGTGGCTTTTACAGGGCTAGACCCGCGTAGGCGTAGGTCTGGATGCCACGGCATCCGGTCTCCCATGAACGCGGAGTGTTGAGGTTGTTCAGCCCAGTAGCGGAATCCTTTTTCACGACCCACATGCGCCGCCATGATGGCACAATGGCCGTCTTTAAGTGCCGTTTTGACGAGTTGAGTGTCATCACCCCATTCGTGGGACAAGGGTTTTGGCAGGTAGATCTGCGTGCGGATGGCTTGGAAGCTTGTCCGATACGGGAATACCTGCCAAGGGGTGCGGGGTACCGGCACCGCGTGTGCGTCGACCCCGCCAATCCCTACGGTGCGAGCGTCTTGGCAGAGTTGGTCCCAAAGCGCCAAGTCCTCAACTCGCGGGCCATTACGTAGCGACCGAAACGGATTAAAAAGGTTCCACAGTCCACTGGGGATGCTTCGGACGCTGTCACTCCAATGCGAGAGATGGTTCCAGACCTCAATGCCCGTAACGCCTTTGGTCTCACGCTCGGTCCAGCGGTATGATGGCAATTTCAGGGTCCGATTGCCGCGATCGTTGGGGTGTGCCACGAAACTTAGGCCGCCTTGGGCCCCGACCCCTTCTACAATGGCGGGCCAAGGGCTATCGTTCGGGGGTAGTTCCTCCGCAAACCAAGTTAGTAAATGGTTTTGCCGGGGCGTAATTTCGGCCCCGACCAAGAGCATGACGCGCCCGTAATAGCCCTCTCCCGGCTCCTGGACGGCAGTCCGGGTGTCATGGTCGGTTAAGCCTAAAATGTCAACCTCAGTCTCTTGAGCCTGGTCAAGAATTTCGCTGACGGTGCCGAAGCCATCCGAATACCGAGAATGGACATGAAGGACCGCACTATATTCATAGTAGGGCGAGCCGGGGTTCATCGTGCGATGTCGATCTTGGGCATGAATCGACCGGTGGCCGCAGCGCAGACCCGCCCGTCTTGGATCAGTTCGCCCGCCGTGTCCGTTAGCCGTCTACGGTAGCGGACCACATGACCGGCTACTTCTAAAGGCTCGCCAATACGGACCGGATGAATAAACCGCACCGTGATTTCCGCGGTGACAGTGGCCACTCGGTGGGTTCCATAGATGGCATACCACATCGCATCGTCCAAAAGTCCGGTGATGATGCCGCCCTGCACCATTCCAGCGAAGCCCTGCCACGTATCACCTAAGGTTACCGTGGCCTGAGAGGTGCCCTTTCCGGGACTAAAGTGGGCGCGTATCCCAATGGGGTGGTCGGGACTACAAATGATGCACGGGTTTGCGTTGAGATCAAAGTCCACGGCCAAGACCCTCCAGACGCCAGCGACCCCTACGTGCGGTCACCTCGCGGCGCACTTCAGATTCATCGAACGCGGTGATAATGCCTTCGGCCATCAAGATTTTCCCCGCCACCACCGTATAGCTGACATCCGCCCCGGTGGCCGCATACACAAGATTGGCCACCACGTCCCATTCAGGGGTGAGGTGGGATCGCGCCCCATCGACCACGATAAAATCCGCAGGCCGACCGGGCTCCAAGACTCCACCGTTAAATCCGAGAATTGAGGCCGTGGCCGCGGTCGCGAACTCGAGCGCATCGCGCGCTTTGAAGCGATGCGGTTCTCCTGAGCGGACTTTTTGCATCCAGGCCATGGCCTTCATTTCTAAAAACATGTCTAAACTATTGGTAGAGGCGGCACCGTCCGTACCTAGGCCAACCGGAATGTGGTGGGCTTGAAGCTCTTGAAGCCTTAAGATGCCGTTGCCCAATTTGGCGTTGCTGACGGGACAACTAATAATCCCGCCCGTAAGCTGGTGCTCTAGGAGGTCCAGGTCCTGGTCCGACAAGTGAATGCCATGCGCGATCAGGACCCTATTGTCCAAGAGTCCGCTTTCTAGGGCCAATTCAATCGGGGTTCGATGATACTGTTCCTGCATAAGACGTAGTTCGTCAGGGCTTTCGGCGAGATGAATATGAATTCCCAAGCTTTCAGCTTGCGCCGCCTTGGCCACTTCTTGCAAATATTGGGGATTGCAGGTATAGGGGGCGTGTGGTCCCAACATGGGGACAATGCGTCCGCCGGCGCGACCGCGCCAACGGGCCGCCCAATCCACACTGTCCTGAAGTTTTTTCAGTCCGGGGTCCTCATTCCCAACCAGTCCTCTAGAAAGCCATCCGCGTAACCCGGACCGGGTCACCGCCTCCGCCACCGCGTCGACCTCGAAATACATATCGGCGAAGCCCACCGTTCCAGAGCGAATCATCTCGGCCGTCGCCAAGAGCGTGCCCCAATAAATATCATCCGAGGTGAGACGGGATTCGGCGGGTAAGATGTGTTGTTGCAGCCATTCAAAGAACGGGCTATCGTCAGCATACCCACGCAAAAGTGTCATTGCCGCGTGATTGTGCCCATTGTAAAGACCGGGCATAACGATCCCCTGGGGGACCTGGATCACCTGGTCTACCGCCGGGGCGTTGGGATCGGTTGGGCCCACACTAACAATTTCGTGATCTTGCCACGTAATCTGACCCGAATGGATTACCGAGCCGTCCGCATCCGGCACAATAAGGGTGCCCGCTTCTAAACGATAGCGCAAGTGAGTACCGTCCTTTCAAAAGAAATTACCAGGTTGCTAGATAGCTTTTTTGTTCCGCCGTCAACGCATCGATCGGGATTCCTAAAGCGGATAGTCGCATCGTGGCCACCCACTCATCGATGGCCGGGTCCACCGGATACACCGCGGGATTTTTTGGAGAGCTTTGTAACCACTCTAACGATAACGCTTGGAGTGCGAAAGTCAGATCCATAATTTCGGCCGGATGACCATCCCCGGCAGCTAGATTGACCAGGCGTCCCTCTGCAAGCAGCCACAGGACGCGCCCAGACTTCAAGCGGTAGCCGACGATGCTAGGATTCCGTCCAACCACCGTCGCTTGTGCCATATCTCGTAACTCGGCCACCGCGACCTCGACATCAAAATGCCCCGCGTTGGCCAACACGGCCCCGTCTTTCATCACAGCGAAATGGGATTTCGTAATCACGTCCCGATTTCCCGTGACAGTCACAAAAAAATCACCCAGGGGAGCTGCGTCTTGCATTCGCATCACCTGATGACCGTCCATTAAGGCTTCGTTGGCCCGGATGGGATTAATTTCTGTGACGATGACCCGAGCACCCAATCCCCGTGCTCGTTCTGCGACACCCTTGCCACACCAACCATAACCCGCAACAACCACCGTGGTCCCGGCGATGACGAGATTGGTGGTCCGCACTATGCCGTCCCAGGTGGATTGACCGGTTCCATAGCGGTTGTCAAAGAGATGTTTCATATCCGCGTCGTTAACCGCGACCATGGGATATGCCAGGCGCCCGTCGGCGGCTAACGCTTTGAGGCGAGTAATTCCGGTCGTGGTTTCTTCGGCGCCTCCCAGCATGTTTTTCACCAGCGCCCGACGGCTCTGGTGAAGCCGGTCGGTTAGTTCTCCCCCGTCATCAATAATCAAGGTTGGTTCGATGTCTAATACCGCTTGATGCAGTCGGTCAAAATCGTCTGCGTTGGTGCCGCGCCAAGCGTGGACTTCAACCCCCCGCTCCACCAGGGCGGCAGCCACGTCGTCTTGAGCAGTAAGTGGATTGGAACTGGTGATGGCGACCGCGGCCCCACCTTCGTGCAAAATTTGGGCCAGTACCGCGGTTTTGGCTTCTAAGTGCAGCGATATGGCGATCCGCTCTCCGCTTAGAGGCTTTTGGGCCTGGTATCGTTTGCGGATTTCCGCTAAAACCGGCATTCTGGGGATAACCCAGTCGAGCTTGGCGTGACCTGAACTGGCTAGTGAGGCGTCTTTGATTTGTGAGGGCATGGCGTTCACATCCTTTTTGAGTTAATGCTGACAGCGGCAATTTCCGGCTACGGTGAGTCGGGGCACCGCATCCAGTAACAAAGTGCGTAGGTGGGCCACGTTAGACGCCATGACGTCCAGCACTTCTTGATGGGTTAGCGCCTCCTGGCTAATCCCGGCCGCGAAGTTGGTGACAAGAGCTAGTGTGCTGTAACAAAGGCCGAGCTCGCGGGCTAACACGACCTCGGGAACCCCTGTCATGCCGACGACATCGCCACCGAGCATCCGGTAGGCACGGATTTCTGCTGGGGATTCGAAGCGTGGTCCCTCGGTGGCCACGTAGACACCGCCGCGGTGGACTGCGATCCCGACTTCTCGGGCGACTTCTTCTAGCACGTCGCTCATCGCAGGACAGTAAGGTACGGTCATGTCGGTATGAACCACCCCGGTAGGTCCCCCTTGATGAAAGGTGTGAGCCCGGGTTTTCGTAAAGTCCAAAAATTGGTCGGTGAGGACCAACGTACCCGGTGCATACCCCGGATTCAGCGAACCCACCGCCGCCGTCGCCACCACGCGATCCACCCCAAGTGACCTTAAGCCAAATAAATTAGCCCGATAATTCACCAAGTGGGGCGGCATCGAGTGGTCTAACCCATGGCGGTTCATAAAGAATACTGGCCGTGCATCCCCATCCAACTGGCCTTGTAGAATCTGGGTCTTACCATACGGGGTGTCCACCAGATGTTCTGTGACGTTTTGGAGCCAGCTCTTGTCGTAGACTCCGGTTCCGCCAATGATGCCGATGACCATAATGAAATCCTCCTCGCCCACGGTTATTCCGTCATGATGACTGGTTAGTGGTATGTAATATGATGCGTAGAATTTCGGGTCGCGCCATGAACCGTACCGGTAACTCCGACATGCCTAGACCTCGTGACGTAATCAGGATAGGGTGTCCAGGTTTTTGGTATAGTCCGCTCACGAAGCGGTCCGGCACCTGGTTATGGCGAAACACCGCGCCCAGGCCCGGAAGCCGCACCTGACCGCCGTGGGTGTGTCCACTCAACACGACTTGAAATCGTTCGGTGCCGGGGAGTAGCCATCCGTCCGGTCGATGGGATAGCAAAATAGCAGCCGGGCCGGACGGCACTAACTTTAGCACCGCATCGAGGTCCGGTGACCCTTTGCCGAGGTCTGGAATCCCTGCGATCCACAGGGCCGCTTGGTGGCGTCTAATGGCTACTGCCCGATTGTCCAGTAAACTCGAACCCGGATCCCAGGGACTGGTGTCACGCCTCCCTTGCCGATAGTCGTGGTTGCCGGTGACATAATAGAGTTTATCATGATCCCACGTGGTTAAGACGTCTCTCAAACGCTGCCGGTTGAGGGTCGGGGCGTAGAGGTCACCCGTGAGCGCAATGAGATCGCAAGACTCTAAGGCTTGGCGCACCTTTTTCTTAGAAAAAACCCCCACCCGTCCGTGGAGATCTGACAGGTGGAGGATGGAAAACCCTTCGAATTCGACATCGAGTGCGGGTAGCGTCAGGTGGATCTCATGTAGACTGACCCAATGCGGCTCGATTAAAAACCCGTATAGGCCAAGTAGCAGGATTCCTAGGAGGATTGCCCACATGGCGGCTTATAGGATTTCTTCGGGAGAAAAGTAAAGACTCATCTCACGCGTGGCAGATTCGAGACTGTCCGAGCCATGCACAATATTTTCCGTGATCTCGAGTCCGAGGTCGCCCCGAATGGTGCCGGGGGCAGCCTTAGCCGGGTCGGTTGCTCCCATCAAAGCTCGCGCCACCGCAACGGCCTCCCGTCCCTCTAAGATCATCGGCACCACCGGACCTGACGTAATAAACGTAATCAGGTCCCCGTAAAATGGTTTCGATGCGTGCTCGGCATAATGCGCACCCGCCAGCTCTTCAGTCAGATGCACGAGCTTCATCGCTTTGAGCGTGAGGCCTTTCTGCTCAAAACGACGAATAACCTCCCCGACTAACCCGCGCCGCACTCCGTCGGGCTTCACCATTACAAACGTTCTGGTCACCAAGAGAACCCCCTGTTCGTCAAATCGCAGCCTTTTGGGTCGCCGTTTCTACCAATACGCCTCGGAGTGTCTCCGAGGCGGTAAAATTTTGGGCGCCGAACTTTTCGACGATGTAATTACAGGCATCCCAGGGGTTGACAGAATCACCACAGGTAAACACATCGACCGCTGCATACCCATGTTCGGGCCAGGTATGCACCGCCAGGTGTGATTCGGAAATGACGACCACGCCACTAACCCCTTGCGGGCTAAATTTGTGGAACGCCACCTCCCGGACCTCTGCCCC
>JAKADJ010000040.1 GCA_021820645.1 Bacillota bacterium | reverse complement strand
GTTAACGTAATCCCCTCACGCAGGTATGCGTTGGCCGCCAGGGTGCTAAAGACTTTGGCGGGATCCGCCCGGCTCAGTTTATCCAAGGCGCGACCTAAGCTATCATCAGAAAACTCTTCCGCATGCCGACCCGCGCCAATGAGGACCGCCACGTCCGTGGCGGCGAGGCGTTCCGCCACCCGGTACAAGGGAGATTTCCCCGATAAGAGGTCCAGCACGAGGAGGAGCACGCGTTCCCCAGGGGACACGCGACATTGCCGGCGATCCCACGGGACCATTCGATTGACGATGGCAACCAAATCGATCGTGTCCGCCATATGTCGAAACAAGGGTGCAGCGCCAACGGGGCGCCCGGTGGGTTCCTGGATAGAGATCGTCATGACTATGATATTCGCCGTGCGCGACGGTTTACCTTTGCGAAATATTGCGACTATTTATCCCGGAGAATGCCAAAATTTAGGTGCGGAATACGTGTTATAGCCATTAGCTTACAACATGAAGACCTCCGCCAGTTTTAGGTGGAGGTCTTCTCATCCTATCGTCCCTCTTCTCGCATTACAAAACCCTCACCCCTGGTCATCCCATGGAATGACTGTGTCCCTCCTGTACCCTGGAGAATGGCTGTTTTCAACCAACATTCCGTGGCCGGATGGGTGACCGATGGGAATCACCCATCGTGGGCGATAGTCCTTAGGCCGTGCTCGACGTAACGTGAGGCTGCAACGCCGAATGCAAGGAGGGAATGACACATGGTCATCAGTCGTAGTAGCACTCGTCGTCCAAGTCTTACAAAACGTGCCCTAAATACTGCGAAATGGACGGGCCTTGGAATTGTGGTCGCAGGCCTACTAGTGAGTGACCTAGGTAATCTGGGGGTTCCGCATTTTCCCAAAGCCTACGTGATTCGCTCGGGTTCCATGACCGGTACATTTGATACCGGATCTGTGGTGTGGGACCTTCCGGTATCCGCCCACCCCGTGTTCTATAAAGGAGAAATTGTCACTTTTTATAATCCCACCCAACCTGGAGAACTATTGACCCACCGCATCGTGGCCATCCAAACGCGGGGCACGCAACAGATTTCGCTCCAGACCAAAGGAGACGCCAACACGACGCGCGATCCGTTCCAAACACCGGTGAAGAATGTTGTTGGAGTGTACCAAGGGGAAGTCCCTTATCTGGGATATGTTATCTCTTTTATTCAAACCCGTTGGGCGTGGTTGTTAGAGATGTTAGGCGCCTTGGCGGCGATTTTGGTCTTCGTTCGGTGGATTTCTACCGAACTTAAACAGGAGTCCCAATCATGATGGGGAAACCAGTTGCCGTGACCCTAACCGGAACTCTGTTAGTAATGGGAACATTGGCGACAGGGTCAACCTATGCCGGATTTACCGCGACAGCCGTATTGAACTCAAATGTGAAGGCAATTGCCATGTCTTCGTCCGTACCCATCCAATTGAATGAGCTGACGGTCCAGATGAACCTTCCCATCGCCGTGAATCCGGGACCGGGGACCCAGAAAGGGCCCCCGAGCAATAATCCTCCGTCGCAGCCCGGCGGGCAGGGAGGACCGAGCGCTGGGAGCGGACCGTCGGGGACAGGCGGGCCTAATCCTCCGGCCGGGTCTGGGACTCAGAACGGTGGGTCTGGCCCGGGGCCGCACGGGCCCTCGGGACCCCCGAGCAATAATCCTCCGTCGCAGCCCGGCGGGCAGGGAGGACCGAGCGCTGGGAGCGGACCGTCGGGGACGGGCGGGCCCAATCCCCCGGCCGGATCTGGGATTCAAAATGGCGGGATCGGCCCGGGGCCACACGGGCCCTCGGGACCCCCAAGCAATGAATCCGCTGGAAAGCACGGAAACCCGAAGGCATCCGGACAGTCTAGTGGAGCGCAAAACCCATTATCGACCAAAGGGAATCCACCAGCACCTCAGCCGGTACCGGTGTCGTTGCAAGGGAAGTCGATTGGCCACGTCGCCAATCTCACCGGTCAGTCCTTAGACGTGTCCATATCTATGGCGGGTCTTCCGGGGTACCAGTTGACCGTGTCCCAGATCAGGCTAGCACCGGGCGCAGTGGTGCCGTTGATTCTTCAGGGTCCGGACATAACCCAGCCAGGCCGCTACCAAGTGGTTATCACGGTATCACTGGGAGGCTTCATGGAATCACGGAGCACGGTGGTTGACATTCAAGCGCCGGCTACGCCGACACCTCCAGTCCCCCCCAAACCGTAACGTTTGAAGAAGCGTTTCTTGTTCTCCTGCTCTGCCCGAGCACTTGTTTTACCCAATTCGCAATTATCTAAGGAGGTTCAATCAAGTGAAATCAAAGACGTTGAAATTGGCTACGGCCGCAGTAGGTATCGGGGCGATGTTGGCAGTGATGGGAGCGTCAAGCTTCGCGCAATTTACGGCGCAGACGAGTGACCCGTCTTCTAATAGCTTTGTTGCAGGGCATTTAGCGATTACGGCTATGGGGTCGACGTATCATGAGTCCACAGAGTCCTATAATGGCCAAGGGGGAGGCAAGGCTGGCTATGACATGACGAACAATATGGCTCCCGGAGATACCTGGACCAAGACACTAACGATTACCAACACCGGCTCGTTACCGGAACTATATCAGGTGACTGTAAACACGTCTGGAGAGTTGTTCCAAAAAAATCCGTTTATGCTCAACGGCGTCACAAGTAAAGGGAATGAAGCCACCGTGGCCATTTCGGGTATGAATGGGACCAAGTCGGTCTCGCTCATTACCGGCGCTGAGGACCAAAACCCGCAGACTAGCGGTGGATGGATTCTCATTGATCCCAACAACACGGAGACTTTGACGGTGTCGGTCGCGTTGCCATATGCGGCGAACAACGCTTATCAAAATGCCGCAGGAGGCTTTACAATTGCGGTGAATGCGCAACAGGCGGACAATAACGCGAAGTCGTCGAAGAGTATTCAATTAACCGAGACTTCTCACAGTGCCTAACTATAGCAAGGTTCGTTACAGAACTACCTGAAATAACGATTCACGGGCAGAGTAGGAGAAGGGGAAACTCTTCTCCTACTTCTATATTCGAGGAGCTATTGCCTGTGGCTCTACGCTTTCGAGACTTCGAGTAAAATCTTCCCGGTGCTGGCCCGACTCTCGATCCACCGATGGGCATGTGCCGCGTCTTCAAGCGGATATTTCCGTCCGATATACATGGTGAGTTGGCCTCTTTTCACCAATTCCAATACAGTTTGGGCGGCCGATTGAAGCACCTCTGGTCGCTTGGCCCGCGCGGTGCCAAGGCTAAAGCCGAGTATGGCACGGCAACTCCCGTGTAAATCCCCGATCCGAATTGTGGCGTCTTCACCACTAGCACTGCCAAAGTGAACCAGTCGGCCGAAAGGAGCCAATATATCCATGCTGCGCTCGGAGATTGGGCCGCCGATAGAATCTAAAATGAGGTCGACTCCCTGGCCGTTGGTCCGATTCTGGATTTCCTTCACGAAGTCTTCTTTCGTGTAGTTAATCACGTAATCGGCCCCGGCGGCTTCGGCAATGGCCTTTTTGTCATCGCGACCCACGGTCCCAAAGATTTGCTGTGCACCTAGGATGCGCGCTAATTGGATTGCCGTGGTTCCAACCCCCCCGGCCGCCGCATGGATGAGGATATTCTCACCAGCCTCAATCCTCCCTACATCGTGGAGAAGCTTATATGCGGTAAATCCCACCGTGGGTAAAGCAGCGGCCGTTTCCCAATCGATGTCGCTCGGCAGCGAGAATACCAGATCCGGTGATGCGACCACATACTCGGCATATGACCCCCCTTGTGGAAAGGCCACCACGGGCGTGCCAACCTCAAGATGTTGGACTCTAGCACCCGTCTTCACCACGATGCCGGCGACGTCCAGTCCGGGTACGAACGGCGGTTGACCCACACCGTGATACCTTCCCAGACGGGCTTTAATATCTGCGAAATTGACGCTGGTGTTGACGACTTGAATCAGGACCTCGTTGGGGCTAGGCTCGGGACGTGGGCGCTCTTCGAGACGTAATACATCGGCACTGCCGAATTCCGTTACCGTTATCACTTTCATCGGGCAACCCTCCTGACGTATTGTCCCCCCCATTATCGAGTTTCTCTGGGGTGGTCACAAGGGGATGTCCGGTTCCTGGCCATGGTTTTAGCGGATCAAGGTGGCTATTGGCACTCCTTTACAGGGTATCCGGCGGATGAGCACGCTCAGAGCCCACTGGTAGAGGCAGGGGAAATCTTTGGGTTAGCGGGAGATTTGGCAACCTATATTCAGGGAAAGACGCGGGGACTCTTATTCATAAAGGCGGGCCACGAGATACGTCTTTATTCTCGCGGCCTGACCTCAGACGTTTAACTGAGCGTTGATTATTGGATGGTTACTCACCCGAACTATAGGCATGATACTGTTCGATGACACCGATGAGTTCACGGCGGTTACTCGTATCTGTCTTGCGGTAGATGTTACGAAGATGAGTCTTTAACGTATTAATTGAAATATATAACTGGCCGAGAATATCTTGGTTGTTTGAACCGGACAGTAACAGATCGACAATCTTTCGTTCTTGTTGGGTTAGTTTTGCCTCGAGGTAGAACGCTTCGACCCGGATAGCTGGACCTCCACCCTTTTTCGAGGCGCTCCCGGCCACTGTGGAACGGGTGGAAGCAAGGGGCAAAATGAGCACGATCGCCATGATTACCGAGGCAATGACCGAGCCGCCTTGAACAATGTGAGGCAGCAGCAGGGCCACGACCCAGGCCCCACTCATGGCCATGATTACCGTGGCTAACCCGACCGCTAGAACCGCCGCTCCGTGTCGGAGAAAGTCGAACATGATCGACAGCCACCAGAGACACAGGATCCCACCACCCAAGGCTAGCAGCATCATCTGTTCTGGGCCCGCGACCATGGAGGATTCCTGAAGGTGAATTAAGAGCGTGGCCACTAGGATGGAACATCCCGTGTACACCAACCAACGGGGCTTTTTATGGAATAGCAAGGGCATCGTGGCGGTTGCGGCGATTAATGCGGTTAACCATAAGAATCCCGTGAGCATGGGGTGTGGAACCGGGTGTGATGTTCTGAATCCTGTTAGCGTAGTCGATGACGCTCCAATTCCATAGCAGAAGAAAAGCTCGAACGCCAGTGCCAATATTTTTTTCGGGACCTTGATCGTGGTGATCGTCCTCTTTGCGGCTATCGTATCTGGGATCCTCAGATATATGAGGTTCGCAATGCCTAGCCCCACAGCGACCGCCCATACGGTCCCTATCCAGTGCGCGGCTAGCGTGAGCGCACTAGCAACGGCAAATCCCCCTATCCAGGCGATAAGAAACATCCGGCGTCTCGCTCCGTGAAGAGACGTCACCCGTCTTAACCATTCATATAATACGGGATAACTGGCGATGCTGAGACCCAGAATCCCTGCCCAAACGGGCAGCGTCAAGACGGCAAGTAAGCCCAGCCCGAGGCCTACGGGTGCTGCTAGACGAGGGCTGAGCCAAATCGGGGACGGGGAAGGTTTATCGGTTTTTAGTAGCCAAGCGACCAGCACGAAGCCTATGCCAAGTGCCAGCATCGCCATCGTATAGGTCGTCATCGTCGACAAGTTGGTGGGATTAAGGACCCGTAACCCTACAAATTCCAGCCAACCGGCCACACTGATCGAAAATCCGAGCATCCATCGGGTGGTGTCAATTTTTGTGTGAAATCGGTGCAACATCAATATATTCCCCCATTTCATGATAAATGCTGACGTTTTTGGGACATCTTGGTAGAATTAAACTGCATTGGGTTTGGGGTGAGCAGAGGGGTAACCCCTCATTC
Organism: Bacillota bacterium; assembly: GCA_021820645.1. Next base: position 6,689 of record JAKADJ010000040.1, on the reverse strand, counting down.
GGATCGGGAGTTATGCCCAACACAGGGGGTGACGGATAAAGATGATGGGTCGCCCATTGAGAGTTATCTTGGTTGAGGATGAACCACTGTTCCGGAACCTGTTGGCCTCCACACTGCGCCACAGGTCCGAATTGGAACTCTTGGGAGTGTTTTCAGACGGACGCGAGCCGATCGCCCGATGCCTCGAATTAGTGCCCGATGTGGCCATTTTAGATATCGACTTAGGTCACGAGGAAACGGGTTTCCAGGTTGGCTTGCGGTTGAGACAGCATCTGCCCGACCTCGGGGTTGTGCTGTTATCCAACTACGACGAGCCAGGTATTCTCTCCGCTATTCCGGTTGGTCAAACGCATGGATGGTCTTATTTGCTCAAAAAATCCGTGGCGAGCATTGACACTGTAGTCCGGGCGATTGAGGGCTCGGCGGCAGGATTGATGGTGCTGGATCCCCACCTAATCCGTGCCCTTAGACCTCGGGACAACGGCCGCTTAAGCCATCTCACTCCACGGCAAAAGGAGGTCCTGGCGCTGATGGCCGCCGGCTACTCGAACCATGCGATAGCAGAAAAGCTGGTGATTACAGAGAAATCTGTCGAAAACCAAATTTCCTTGGTCTATCAAAACCTTGGAGTGCAAACAGGGGATGGCGGCGTCCATCCACGAGTTACGGCAACACTTCTCTATATCAACGAAAGTCATCGCCCATAGGGTCTTGCCATGGAATACATAGAGATAAACGGACCTCGCCGGGATGTGTGTTCGATACGCGTAGACGACCATTGAGGCCTTGGGAGACCATCTGTCTTGTAGAGTTTGGGATTGCCAGGTCCGTACCTTTGAACAGGATGTGGATCCAGTCCTGCCGATGGATCTCGACATAGAAGGAACCGGTGATATTGGGGGAGACCTTGATGACGTCTACCCACAAATCACACAGGACCATCCGTATCCAAATCGGGATGGGGTTATCTAATGGAAGGTCTTGGGCCCGTAATCTTGGCCCAATTGCCAACGCGATGCCGGGTTGGGGAATTTCACGGAACGCCGAAGCAAGGCCCAGTTCTAGACCTCGGGGCGACAGTCTCTGGCTTAGAGGTTGGAGCCACGATGTCTGGATTTTGTCGAGCTCGGCCGCCAAGCCTTGATACTCGGGAACCGTAGAGTTCGCTAGCTTGAGCCAGATCAATAAGAGCTGGGTCTGAATTGGTCCTCGAAGTTGCACACCCAATTGTTGCCGAGCGAGCGCGTTTTGGCGTAAGGCATCGCGAAACCGTTTATTGGTCAGCCGTCGACCCATTACGGATTCATCGAGTTGGTATTCCAATTCTGAGATCCGTTCCCATTGCCGCAACCACAGGTTTATGAGTACGATTGTTTCCGAAGCCAAAACTTCAGGGGTGGCGAGGGCTATGACCCCATGTACGCGATGTTTGGTTATGGTCTGCCAGATCGTGATGTATTGTTGAGGGCTTCCAGATTTATAAAGCGACCCGTCATTTTGGCTGACCGTTACAGGATAGCGGTCGAACTCACCGCCTTCATGTTCGTTCGATGGGCCTTTTCGATCCAGCAACCTGGCTAATGCCCATTCTCCAGGATCGACAGTGCTGGCAATTAGGTCAAAGCCACCGAGACCATCGGTGCAAACAAAAACCCCTGAAACCAATGGGAAGACCGTGGCGATCGCGGAAAAAAACTCTTCATGGATCATAGGGGTTCAACTCCTCAGCTCCAGAACTGCTACGCTTTGTATTATCGGGAGTAGCTAAGTCCTTTACCATCGCCCTATATGGGTGAACTAGGGAAGGCTAGGAGTCTTGCTCTGTGGCGACATTCATCGCTTCTTGAGAACTAATTGCTGGCGTAGTAGTAAAGACGTTCGTCAAAGTCCTGAATTTGGTTTAGGACCGCGCCAATGATTTGAGAGCCGGTTTGCTTAAGTTGCTGCAAGGCTTTTTGGTCCGCACGTCGGGAGTTGAACCGAGATTTAATGACATATAGAACTCCGTCGACAGACCGGCCCAAAATCGGGGCGTCAGAAAGTCCCAATACCGGGGGCGCATCGATGAGAACCATGTCGTACTGTGCTTTTAAATGGGCGAGGAGGTGAACACAGGCATTGGAGCTCAATAAATCGGCTGGATTTGGCGGCAGAGGACCGGATGTGAGAACGTCCAGGTGGACAACGGGGCTGGCTTGGGTACAGACATCTGGTGCGAGATCCTTCGCCAGCGTCGTCGTAAAACCCTTGGTGTTTGTGAGACCAAAGAGTTTATGTTGTGCCGGTCGCCGCAAGTCGGCGTCAACAATGACGGTCCGGATTCCGGCCTGAGCCATGACTACTCCGAGGTTGGCCGCGGTTAGAGACTTACCGGCCTCGGGCACGGCTGACGTCACCAGGATTGTCCTTAAGTTGTGGAGTACCTGAATATATTCGATATTGGTTCGAAGGCTACGATATGCCTCGCTCCATGCGGTACTGCTCTCAGATTGAGTGACTAACTTCGGATCGACATTCATGACATAGCCTACTTTCTACACTATAGTGGCGGCAACAGATTAGGCTTTCTGAGCGACACGGGATCCAGGCACCCATGGAATCTCCGCGAGGATAGGGAGGTCGGTGTATTTGGAGGCATCCTCCGCACTACCGATTGAATCATTTATGAACTCCAAGCCTATGACGACACTAAGCGCTGCCAAAAGTCCCAATAGGCCCGTGCCAATCTCTAGAGTCCAAGCTTTTAGGGAGATCGGAGTTGGATTAAATTTGGCCGGCTCGACTTCTCGCAGTGTGGATGATCCCGTCACATGGTGAGCCGTAGCGATTAGGGTGGCGGATATAGCTTGGCAGAGACTCAATGCCGAGGTCGCACTCGGACCATGCGCCACCACCAGGATCAAATTGGTGTTGGGCTCGGAGCTCACCTGAACATTGCGCGCCAATTGGGTCATCGACAACGGTTCTGGTAGAAGTCTCCCGGCGGACCTCAACCAAGCCGGACTGGTTGCCAGAGTCGCGTACGTGGCGACGAGTTGTTGACCAGAGACTAGGCCATTCATCAGGTTTTGCCCAGTGCTGTGACGGGGGATCACCATGATGAGACTTCTACTTTGGTATGTGGTCGGCAACGCCCAACGACTGAGTGCCCATCCCGAACCCGCCCCAAAAACGCCGGCCAGAAGTATGACCCAAGCTGCTTTCTTTAGGGGCGTCACAATCCTTGTCCATGCCATCCCGCGTCGCCTCCTTTGGCTCTTGTGGTAAGTCTATCGGCCGGCTCCCTATAGAGGCAATCACCCCCTTTGGGTGATTGCCTAGGGTCACCCGTTCATGATGCAATCGTATGGAGGGGTGCGGGTGAGAGTCATTTCGTCGGAGAACGGAAAAGTCGAGTCACGGCCTCTAAATTCGTCATAAAGGCAGGCATCTAACTTGAATGAGACCTCAGCCTTAATTGTTATGACCGCGACGATCGATCCGGGGCGGTTAGACAACTTAGCGATTACAGACCCGATGCTTCGTTGGCAGCAATATCAAGAAGCGGTGCGGTTTTGGTTGAGCCATCAAAGCGTGGGTTCGGTGGTGTTCTTCGAAAACAGCGGACATCCGGTCGACTTCACGCCGTTAGAAGACACGGCGAGTCGCCTTGGGAAAGCATTAGAGATAGTGTCCTATCCGGGGAATGTAGGCACTAGTGAGAAGGGCCGGGGATATGGAGAAGGCGAAATTTTAAATCGTGCGGTCCGGGATAGTCGTTTGATACGGCGCCACAAAAGTTTTTTTAAGGTTACGGGGCGGTTTAAGATCGCAAATTTTAGTTCACTGGAGTCTAGTTCGAGGGACTATCCCGTCGTGGTCAACGAACGATCGCTTCGTAAACGACGCTGGGTGGATACCAGGTTTTTCAAGATGACTCCGGAATTCTACCAAATGCACCTCGCGTCGGTACATCAGGAGGCTCAAACGATTGATTATGTATTAGGCGAAGGATACGCCAGAGCCTTACATCACCTCAATCTACCCGCGTTTCGGTTTCCAATTCGCGTTCAAGGCATCGCGGGAAACGGTAGCGTATATCAAGACTCTCCGCTGAAGTTTGCGGTGAAGACGTTGTTTGCAATGGCCGGTGGATATCGGGTGTAAAGGTCTCTATGGTTATTTTTTAAGGAGACGGAGCATGAGCGGGTAGTATCTATGTCCTGTAGGATTGCGTTCTGGATTATAATATTCGTCTACGAGCAAAGGTAACGCCGCGGGACATGACACCCTAAGGGTTTCGCCTTGCCCAACGGCTTGTTGGGCAGGTTCTTCCGAGGCGTAACACTTCAGCATAATCGCTTTCACCCACTGTTCCTCGGAACTCAAACGTTGGGGGAGGGGCTGGGAAAACCGATGGGATTTTTGGGGGAACGTGATTTCCGGTGTCCCTATTCCGTATTCGGGATTATATTCCGCCCACTCATAGACCGGAATGCCGCGAAGGTTTGCTTCGTGCTGAACCACTAAACTGGTAATGTCATGGTCAATGTGACCTCCTTCGAATCCCTGCGTATAAATCAGATCGGGGTTGAGCCATTGCAGGAGGTGTTGGATTTCTTGGGTGAGGGGCTCTAAAAATCGGTGGAGTCCACGATCCGGAAAGCCGAGACAGTGAATATGATCGCTAGCTATCCCCGCCATCCCGAGCGCCGTCTCTGCCTCACGACGGCGGCGACTGACGATACGTGTTAACACCCGATGAGGCGCAATCCATGACCATCCACGGCCATTGGTCGTGAAGACCACGTTCACGCTAGCTCCCTTTTTCATCTGGCGGAATATGGTCGCGCCGAGTCCGATGGTTTCGTCGTCGGGATGAGCCGCAATCACCAAAATATGTTGGCGAGCGGATGGATCGCGATGCGGTTGTCCGATCTGTCTTCCGAGCATGTGACTTGGATAACGCGAATACCCTCGAATCCAATCGGACGTTAAGATGACGTAATCCTTCCAATACATCGTCTAGACCCTCCAATAGACCATAGTGGCTTCAGTATGGTTACGATAGCGACTCCGAAATGTGAGCCAGAGATGACTGCTGGTCAGAACTCAATCTACGGGGTTTACGGTGGCTGCCTTGGTATTGGGGCACCAGGCCAAGCACTACAAGGTCGGTCCAACGTTCGACGTCGGCTTCTGAGGAGAGTGCGGTGTAGAGACTCTCGCGAATCGCCGCCACCAGAAATGCCGCCATGAGGGACAACAATACGGCTAAAATTTCAGATTTAAAATACTGTGGGGCAAAAGGACTGGGCGCTGGGATGGCCGGTGCCGCCACGGTAATAATGGGGAACCCCATGAGAGCGTCCAGTTTAACTGTTAAGGAATGCGCCAACGCATTCGCGAGTGTCGCGGCCTTGGCAGCGTTATGCGAGGTGGCGGTAATCTCAAAAAGATCGGTGTTTGGCACCTGAGCGGTCACTACATTTTGTTGGATGCTCGCTAGTGACATCGGAGTGGGCAATAGGGTTTGAGTCAATTCCAACACCGGCTGGCTCTGAGCTAAGGTTGCAAAGGTCTCGGTAAATTGAGTACCTTCTGCCAGGCTACTGAGATGGCGCCCTGGAATTACCATAACCAAAGCGGAGCTCTGATAGTTTTTTCGGACGAGGTAGTGATTCGTCGCCGCTGTGCCCACGGCACTCATGGCTATTAAACCCAGACTTAACCAGAAATGACGCTGGATTCGAATCCAAATTGACACGACTTGACCTCCCTTGAGACCGCATGGTTGCTGTCTTTAGGGTAGACGGAAACGAGAGAGCCTCGCTATCGCCTGTGTAGGGTGATTTAGTACTGGGATGCCGGTCCTTGCGCCGGGACCTTAGGTTTTAGTGGAGCATGCCCAGGGAAGGACTCGTGAGGAACAGGGTGAACCAAATAATCACCCGTGCAAGGGGATGGGCAGATATCGTCTCTTGGAAAACAATCGAGACAGGTTAGCCAGAGAGATTCAATCAGGAGGACGAAACCCATGCGTCATACCGTGCTCGGGTGCCCCGTGGACGATGCCAGTGTCGAGGAGATGCTGAAGTGTGTTGAACGCTCCTTAGGTAGTAGTCAACAACAATGGTATACCTCGATCAATATTGCCAACTGGTATGCGTACACGCATCACTCTAGGGTGGCGGGAATGATTGATCAGGCGTCCCTAATTAGTGCCGATGGCTGGCCGATATGCTTGGCGAGTCGCATTTTCTATGGGATTAAGATCCCCCGGATTCCTGCGATGACATTTTTTAATGCGGTGTGCCGGGCTTTCGTATCCTTACCGCTCCGTGTGTATGTGTTAGGGGGGCGACCCGGGGTGGCCGAACTGGCCGGAATTCGTTTGCAAGAGAACTACCCAGGACTTCAGGTTGTAGGCTGTCACCATGGATACCTGATGAATTCCCTAGAGCAAGAACACGTGCTTTCCGAAATCCAAGGAGCCGCACCCGACCTCTTGATCTTGGGGATGGGCACCCCTTACGAACAGTCATGGTTGACTCAGTATTTTTCCCGATGTGCCACACCCTTTGCTCTTGGTATTGGAGGTGGGTTGGACATCATTGCCGGGTTCAACCAACGGGCGCCGCTGTGGATCCAGCGCTGTGGGCTGGAATGGTTTTATCGAATGATTCAGGAACCTCGTCGACTCGGTCCAC
>JAKADJ010000039.1 GCA_021820645.1 Bacillota bacterium | reverse complement strand
GATTCCGAGCGCGCCCGCAACGGTTGTGATGTCCTGGCCAATATGCTAGAATATAGAAGAGAGATTTTTGGGTTACCAAAAAAACCGAAGTGTTTGCGTCGGTTTTGGAGACTCAGAGTGGGGAGCTTGAGCCCACTCTTTTCGCTTGACAGGGGCAAAGCGCCCGTTAGGGGGGTTATACGGTGAATGAGGGGCTATTGGCCGCACTCAGTGACTTAGAGCGTGAAAAGGGAATCGAGAAGGAAATTTTATTTCAGGCCATTGAGTCGGCTCTTATCTCGGCGTATCGCCGCAACTTCGGCTCGGTGCAAAACGTGCGCGTCCGCATCGATAGGGAGTCCGGGGCCACCCAAGTATGGGCGCAAAAGACTGTGGTGCCCGAGGTTCAAGATCATCGTCTCGAAGTTAGTATGGATGAAGCGCTCACGGTGCGTCCTGGGTCGATTGAAGGTGACATCGTCGAGTTTGAGGTCACACCAAAGAACTTTGGGCGGATTGCAGCTCAAACTGCAAAGCAGGTTATTGTGCAGCGGATTCGCGAGGCGGAACGCGGCATGATTTACGACGAATTCATAGACCGGGAAGGCGAGATCGTAACGGGACTCGTGCATCGCACGGAGCGCAATCTGGTTTATATCGACCTCGGACGCGCGGAAGCCATTATGATGCCTAGTGAGCAGGTACCCGGCGAGTTTCTTCGGGGCAACGAGCGGGTGAAACTTTATGTGGTGGAAGTCAAGAAAACCAGTAAGGGCCCACAAATTTACGTGTCGCGAAGCCATCCCGGTCTCATCCGACGTTTGTTTGAACTAGAAGTGCCGGAAATTCATGAAGGCGTCGTTGAAATCAAGGGAATTGCGCGAGAAGCCGGAGCCCGGACCAAAATTGCGGTATGGGCGGAAGACCCGAATATTGATCCCGTGGGATCGTGTGTGGGCAACCGCGGCGCCCGAGTGCAGTCGATTGTGCAGGAACTCCGTGGGGAAAAGCTAGATATCATTCGATGGGATCCAGATCCTGCGGTACTGGTGGCCAACGCGCTTTCTCCGGCTCAGGTGACCAATGTGACCATCGAAACCGATACCCGTGCCGCGCGCGTGGTGGTTCCGGACAATCAGTTATCTTTAGGGATTGGTAAAGAAGGGCAGAATGCGCGACTGGCGGCTAAGTTGACCGGCTGGAAGGTGGATCTCCGATCTGAGTCGCAAGTAGGCCAGGGGAATTGGTGGTGAATCGGTGAAAGCAAAAAAAGTCCCGATGCGCACATGCGTGGCGTGCAACCAGTCCAAACCAAAGCGTGATTTATTGCGGGTGGTGCGTCGTCCCGATGGATCTATGGTGGTTGACATGAGGGGCAAAGTATCTGGACGCGGAGCCTATCTATGCCGGGCTCGCGAATGTATTGAGCTCGGGATCAAAAACCATCGTTTGGAGCGTGCTTTAGAGCAGCCGATTGCGCCGGACCTGGTGCAAGAGCTTTTTCAAGCCACTCTTACGAACTAAGGAGACCCATGAACAGTTGGCTAAATTGGATGGGAATCGCACGCAGGGCCGGTGCCTTGGCGCCGGGAAATAATCAAGTTGAAAAAGCACTAAAATCCGGACACGTGGCGTTACTAATTTTATCGACCGACGCCGGTCCGTCGCTCTATCGCAAGTACCACCTGTGGACTCAGGACCTCGGCGTACCCATTCTCCGAGCAGGCACCAAAGAAGAACTGGGGCGATCCATTGGAATGGGGCCACACGCGGTACTCGCAATTTTAGACTCGAACATTGCACAACGTTTATTGGCTTCGGGAGACTTGTCAGGGGGGATTCAGCGTGGCAGAAAAGGACAAAGTTCGGGTTTACGAGTTGGCGAAGGAGCTCAAACTCGACAGTCGACGACTCATCGACCTACTACATCGGCTCAAGGTCGAAAACATCAAGAATCATATGAGCACGGTGGAACCGGAAGCGGTTCAGACGGTGCGAAACATCATGGAGGGAAAACTACCGCCGGAGCCAAAGAACATGCCCGAGCCCAAACCTCCCGCGGCGCGAGTTCCCGTGGCCCAAAATCCGCCGACCGAAGTACCAACGGCAAACCGAGTCGGCCCCAGGCCGTATCCAAGTCAAGCGCCAACGACCCCCGGACCGACAAACCGGCCACAAACGCCGCGCCCGCCGATGCCAAGAACGTCGGGAGACCGTCCCGAACGGACACCGTATCCCACGTCGCGCGGCAGCGACCGTCCGGGATACCAGGGAAACCGAGGCCCAACCACCAACCAAGGCACCCCGCGCCCGGAACGCCCACCGTATCAAAACCGGCCGAGCACTCCGGGATCTCGGCCAGGGTACCAAGGCCGTCCGCCCCAAAGCGGCCAAAGCCGTCCAGACCGTCCGCCGTACCCCAATCGTCCGAACGGGGAACGGCCACCGTATCAAGGAAACCGCGGACCCAGCGATCGCCCGCCGTACCAAGGAAACCGAGGGCCCAGCGGGGGAGATCGGGCCGGCTATCCAAACCAACGTCCAAACGGTAGTGGGGGTTATGGTGGCCCGCGGCCGGGTTCGGCTACCGGTCGCGGGCCGACAACCGGCGCTCCCCGTCCTGCCCCTGGACGTAGCGCCACCGCTCCGCAACCCGCGACACGCCTGGGAAAAGATCAGGGCCGTCGTAATACCGGTCATAGTGGGAAAGACCGTCGCTCCAACGGGCCGTCCACACCTGATAAGCGACTCCGTTCGTGGGATGAAGAGCGGTTCGGCAACAAACGAAAATCCAAGAACGCCAAGAGTAACCAACGCCAAGACACCATGCCGCCGGTTACGCGCCACGTGGTCATTAGTGGACCGATGTTGGTGAAAGATTTGGCCGATCAACTTGGGGCCAAGGCCACGGAATTGATCAAACATTTAATTGGATTAGGTGTCATGGCGACGCTCAATCATGAAATTGACAAAGAAACCGCCGTGATTGTCGCAACCGAAATGGGAGCTACGGTAGAAGAGCGTGCGACCGTCGAAGAGCGAGAAGAACAGTTAATCCAAGGGACCGAAGACGCGCCAGAATCCCTACAGGAACGGCCCCCAGTGGTGACTGTCATGGGCCATGTGGACCACGGCAAAACCTCGTTGTTGGATCGCATTCGATCGAGCCGGGTCACTCAATCTGAAGCCGGCGGTATTACCCAGCACATCGGTGCGTCCGTCATCGAGTGGAACCAACGCCCGGTCGTGTTTTTAGATACCCCAGGCCACGAAGCCTTTACGGCCATGCGTGCTCGTGGAGCTCAAGTCACCGATTTGGCGATCCTGGTGGTGGCCGCCAACGATGGCGTGATGCCGCAGACAGTCGAAGCGATCAATCACGCCAAGGCGGCTGGGGTACCCATTGTGGTCGCCATCAATAAGATGGACTTGCCCGACGCTAACCCCGAACGAGTCAGGACCGAATTGACCGAACATGGGCTGGTGTCTGAAGAGTGGGGTGGTGACACCATGATGGTTCCGGTTTCGGCTCGGACTGGCGAGGGCCTGGATAGGCTCCTAGAGTCCATCTTATTGCAGGCGGACGTCTTGGAATTAACGGCCAACCCCAATCGGCTCGCCCAAGGCACCATCATTGAAGCCAAACTAGATAAGGGTAGAGGCCCGGTGGCGACGGTGCTGGTGTCACGAGGAACTTTGCACGTGGGAGACGTGTTTATGGCCGGGGCCGTGACGGGGAGAGTGCGGGCCCTCTTAAACGACCGAGGTCAACGTGTTAAAGACGCCGGACCTTCGATGCCCGTCGAGGTCCTGGGCTTTAATCAGGTACCGGATGCGGGTGATGACTTCGTCATCTTCGAAGACGAGCGCCATGCTAAGATGATTGCGGATGCTCGACTCGAAAGGACCCGGCAAAGTAGCGAAGCGGGGCTCCGTGGCGTGTCCCTTGACGAGTTTTATCAACGACTCAAAGATGAATCGATTCGGGACCTTAACTTAGTGATTAAGGCGGACGTTCAAGGTTCTGCCGAGGCCTTGTCACAGTCCATCTTGAAACTATCGAATGAAGAGGCTCGAGTCCGAGTGTTGCACACCGGGGTCGGGAGCGTGACCGAATCCGACGTCATGTTGGCACAAGCGTCGGGTGCGATTATTGTAGGATTTGGGGTGTCAACCGAATCCAAGGCCCGCCAACTAGCCGAAAAAGAACATGTCGATATCCGGCAATACCGCGTGATTTACGAAGTGATAGACGATATCCAAAGTGCTCTAACCGGGATGTTGGCGCCCAAGTACCAAGAGATTATATTAGGACGGGCGGAAGTCCGAGAAGTGTTCCGGGTGCCCAAGATTGGTGCGGTCGGCGGATGCTACGTGGTTGAAGGGAAAATACTACGCAGCGGTAAGGTTCGTATAATTCGCGACGGGACCATCGTCCACGATGGGGCGATCGGATCGCTGCGACGCTTCAAAGACGATGTGAGAGAAGTCCAAACCGGGTATGAGTGCGGTATCGGGGTTGATAAGTTCAATGACATCAAGGTTGGCGATATCATGGAAGTGTACAACCAAGAGATCGTTAAGGCGAGCTAATGGAGGCGATCGGCCATGAATCAGGCGCGCGCAGAACGGGTGGGTCAGATGATGCAACAAGAGCTCGGATCCATGATCCAAACCGAGGTCAAGGACCCACGCGTCGGATTTGTTAGCATCACCCATATTGACGTGAGTCGTGATTTGGGGTGGGCCAAGGTCTTTGTGAGTGTGCTTGGCACTCCTGACACCGCTCGTGACTCGTTGGAAGGGCTAAAGAGCGCCTCGAGCTTTTTACGAGGCGAGGTGGCGCGTCGTCTCGGGTTACGGCATGCACCGCAACTGGACTTCCGCTTAGATAACTCCATCGTAGAAAGTCTTCATATTCAGCGCCTCATGAAGACCGTATCGGACCACGATGAGTAATCCCATGCGGCGGGTTCAGGACGCGCTGAATGCGGCGTCGACGATATTGATCGTGATGCATGTCCACCCGGATGGCGATACCACGGGTTCGGCCTTAGCGTTGAGCCGGGTTTTGGCGGAACGAGGCAAAATCGTCAGCGTGGTCTCTACGGATCCGGTCGACGAACGCTACCATTTTTTGACTCAGGGCCAAACCATTTTGAATTGGGAGACCGTAGCGGATGCCCGGTTTGATGCGGTTGTCACCATCGATTGCGGAGACATTCGGCGTACCGGGAACGCCACCCAAGTTAAGAGCGCCGGCGATACTCTAATCAACATCGACCATCATGCCAGTAATCCGGGATTTGGCGACATCAATTGGGTCGACCGTACCGCCAATGCCACTGGCGTCCTGGTATATCAAATGATAGAAGATTGGGGCCATCCCGTGTCTGACTCCATTGCCCAAGCGCTCTATACGTCTTTAAGTACTGACACCGGATCCTTCATGTATCCATGGACCTCTGCGGAATCGTTATCCATTGCCAGTACGCTGGCGCGGCACATCACGGCCTTCGGTCGGTTGAACCGAGCACTGTGGGAGCATCGGACATGGAATGAAACGGCCCTTGCGGGCTGGGCACTAACGCATGTTAAGGCGTCCCCTTCTCAACGCGTGGTGTGGGTTGCGTTGCCCTATGACGTAATGCAGGACCTAAACGCAACCGGTGCCGATGCGGACGCCATCATCGATTGGATCCGTCCGATCCAAACCGCGGAAGTTGCGCTGGTGCTTAGACAGTTGGAACCGGACGGGGCTATTAAGGTAAGTTGGCGCTCCTCCTGTTTTGATGTGGCCGCGTGGGCGCACCAATTCGGTGGAGGAGGCCATTCGTACTCGAGTGCCGCTATCGTTCCGTTGACACTTGAAGCCGCGGAGGAGGCCGTACTGAAACCAATCCGCGAGGTGATATGGTAAACCTCATAAAACCCGAGGGCTTTCTCAATTTGCTCAAGCCGCGAGGAATGACTTCACACGCGGCAGTGGCCGAGGTGCGCCGCCTATTCCGTTGCCGTGACGTGGGGCATCTTGGAACCCTGGACCCCGATGCCGAGGGCGTATTGCCGTGCGCCCTGGGCCGCTACACCAAACTAATACCGTGGGTGGACCTGACTCCAAAAATCTATCGAGGTTGGATTCACCTTGGGGTGGGTACGACGTCGGGCGATGCCCAGGGGGAGGCAATCAGTCGCTCCGGCCCACCCTGGCCATCTGGCAGGGAACTAACGCAAGCCGCACGCTGGCTAGTGGGCCCGAGAATTCAAATTCCACCCCGGGTATCCGCGATCCAACAGGGCGGAAAGCGTCTTTATGCCACGGTGCGAAAAGGTCAAGCAGTCTGGCCGAGCCCCCGATCCGTCCAAATCCACCGCATTGACATCATCCAAGGTTCTGGTCAGGAATGGCAATTTGAGGCATCGGTGGGTACGGGGACCTACGTTCGATCTATGGTGAGGGATTGGGGGTTTCTCACCGGACACAGTGCCCATTTAGAAGGGTTAGAACGTACCCGGGTGGGTCGCTTTTATGAAGAAGACGCTTGGACCTTAGAAGCTCTCCGGGGTCTTCCAGTCATCATGACGGCCCTCCAACCCTTTGCCGAGATTTTGGCGATTCCCCAAGTGGAGATCGATCCCGGTATGCAACAGGCGGTAAGACATGGCCAACACGCTATCTTGAATCGACTCCCGGGGCTTAATGCTCCCGTGGTTGCGTTGACCCTAGATGGTGATATCATGGCACTAGTCGATGGATTTAGGATGCGCTACATAAAAGTACTGATAAAGGACGATCCCTATGCAACGCATTAATTATCAAGGCCGTCCCAATCGAGCCACTGTGACCACCATCGGAAACTTCGATGGCGTCCATTTAGGTCACCAGAAGCTTATAACAAAAAGCCAAGAGTTGGCGCACAAATTAAACTTGGATCTCGTAGCCATGACTTTTGATCCACATCCGCTGCAGGTCTTGCGCCCCGATGGTAAGCCCTATTTATTGACGCCGCTCGAACTAAAACTCGAGTACCTCGGACGGTTTGGAGTGCCATGGGTCGATGTAGTGCCCTTTACCAAGCACACCGCCGCCACCGAACCCTTGGTGTTTTTAGAGGAGTATCTGGCGGAGCGCCTAAAAACTCGAGCGGTAGTGGTCGGCTACAACTTCACGTTTGGGGCTGGTGGCCTCGGGACGCCTCACACCATTCGAGAATGGGGTCGATCCCGTTCGATACAGGTTGAAGTGCTAAGTCCGGTGTCGATCGCGGGCGACCGTCGAGTGGTGTCGAGTAGCGCCATTCGTGACCTTATCCGCCGAGGGGCGGTCAATGAGGCCGAAGCGCTCTTAGGCCACCCGTTTGTCGTACAGGGCGAGATGGTCTCCGGGGATGGCCGCGGACGGACCATGGGTGTACCGACCGCCAATATTCTTCCTCCACCAGAGCAAATCATGCCCCCCTACGGGGTTTACGCGGGGATGTTGCAAACCACTCAAGGGCGCCACCAGAGTGTGGCCAATTGGGGCGTGCGACCCACCTTTGGGGGGATCGACCCAGTCCTTGAAATCCATGTGCTCGACCCTGGTAATTGGCAGTTCTCGGGACGGCTCGAGTTTGAGTTTATTGCACACCTGCGCGCCGAACAAAAATTTGCGACAAAAGAGGCTTTAGTGGATCAGATTGGACAAGATGTGGAACAGGCGCGGCAACGGTTGCTAGGCTTAGTATAGCTTGCTCGTGCCGGACGCCCTATGTTACAATTAACTGTCTGTGGATTGGGGGCAAGCTCGATGGAAACCGATCTGTGGCGAGATATGGTCGGCAAGATTTCAACAATTTGTGTGACGGGCCAATTTAAGCGGCTACAACATCAATTGGAGGATCTTTACCGACGCGCGGGGGTGCCACAACCGGCGGTACAAGCGTACCAGGACGCATTACTCTCATTATTGGCGGATGAGGACGAATTCCACGCCACAATGCCGACCAATTAATTTAACGAAAGGAGGCTAAGCGATGGCACTTCAGAATGAACAGAAACAAACCATTATCGCGGCCCATCGGCAACACGAGACGGACACCGGTTCTCCGGAGGTACAAATCGCGTTGCTCAGTCGTCGCATTAGTGAACTGACCGAACATTTAAAGACCCACAAAAAGGATCACCACTCACGACGGGGCTTGTTGCAGATGGTAGGTCAACGCCGTGCGCTGCTCAATTACCTTCGGAAGAAGGATAATGCACGGTATCATGCCATAGTACAAGGACTCGGATTACGTCGTTAGAGCGGGGCATGAACCCGCTCTTTTTCCCAACTTGGCGGGTTGCACACCTTGCGGGATGCTAAAGACCTACCGAAGACGACAGGAGGATACATATACTGATGGAACCGATTACGACCGAATTTATCGTCGGAGGTCGGGCGATGAGCCTCGAAACAGGACGCATGGCCCGCCAAGCCAACGGGGCGGTGGTGGTGCGCTATGGAGAGACCGTGGTGCTGGTCACTGCGGTCGCGTCGCGTGAACCCCGTCAAGGGATTGATTTTTTTCCGCTCACCGTAGATTTTGAAGAACGATTATACTCGGTTGGAAAAATACCCGGCGGCTTTATTAAACGGGAAGGGCGCCCCAGTGAGCAGGCAATTTTGGCGGCACGGCTAACCGACCGGCCGATCCGGCCACTTTTCCCGGATGGTTTTCGCAATGACGTGCACGTTGTGGCGAGCATCCTATCGGTGGACCACGACCATTCGCCCGAGGTTGCTGGAATGATCGGTGCCTCGGCGGCGCTCAGCATCTCCAACATCCCCTTTGCAGGGCCCATTGGAGCGGTGGAGGTCGGCCTCGTTGATAATACATTGGTGGCCAACCCGACGTCCGAAGAGTCCAGTAAGAGTGCTCTTAAGTTAATGATCGCCGGCACTCACGAGGCCATCTTGATGATTGAAGCTGGTGCCAACGTCCTTACCGAGCAGCAAATGCTGGATGCGATCTTATTTGGTCATGAAGAAATACGCCGCATCATTAGAGGAATCGAGGAATTTCAGGCCAAGGCAGGCAAACCCAAATCGGAATTCCCCGTGTTTTTACCCAATCCAGACCTGGTCCAAGCTGCCCGTGAAGCAGCGGAAGAATCCCTCATGAATGCAATGCGCACAGAGGACAAACTCCTGCGCGAGACCCGTATTGCCGCGATCAACCAGGACGCCACCCAGCGGCTCATAGAGCGGTTTCCAGACCAGTCGTTGGTCATCCCAGCGGTGTTGAAGTCCCTCCTTAAAAAGGTGGTGCGGCGAGCCATTATTCGCGAAGGAATCCGCCCCGATGGTCGCGGTCTCACAGAAATACGACCTATCACCGTAGAGGTCGGGGTGTTACCCCGGGTGCATGGCACCGGACTTTTCACTCGAGGGCAGACTCAAGCCCTTACGGCCATGACTCTCGGCCCTCTGTCCGATCAACAAATGATCGACGGCATTGGCGAGATGGAATCCAGACGGTATATGCATCACTACAATTTTCCTCCGTTTGCCACCGGAGAGGCCGGACCCATGCGAGGGCCGAACCGCCGTGCCATCGGACATGGGGCATTGGCCGGTCGGGCTTTGGAGCCCGTAATCCCCACGGAGGCAGAGTTCCCCTATACCTTACGGCTCGTGTCAGATATTTTGGAATCGAACGGCTCTTCGTCGATGGCCTCCGTGTGTGGTAGCACCCTCGCTCTTATGGATGGAGGAGTACCCATCAAGGCACCGGTGGCGGGAATTGCCATGGGTCTGGTAAAAGATGAAGAAGGCTTGGCCATTTTAACCGACATCCAAGGGCTCGAAGATGCACTCGGCGACATGGACTTTAAGGTGGCCGGCACCGAAGCGGGAATTACGGCGATCCAGATGGACATTAAGATTCACGGACTCGACCGATCCATTTTGACCCAAGCTCTCGAACAAGCGCGGCAGGCACGGCTTTACATTTTGGATAAGATGCGTGCAGTGATTGCCGCACCGCGTTCGGAGCTGTCGATTCATGCCCCACGGATTCTCACCGTCACCATCGATCCGGAAAAAATCCGTGAAGTAATCGGACCCGGAGGCAAAACTATTAATAAGATGATTGAAGCCACCCGAGTAGGCGATAAGAAAGTCGATATCGATATTCAGGACGACGGGACTATCTACATTGCAGCGATTAATGCCGAGGTCGCTAAACGCGTGGTCGGGATGATCGAAGATCTGGTGCGCTCCGTCGAAGTGGGCCAAGTTTACGAGGGTCGAGTGACCCGGCTTATGAACTTCGGGGCCTTTGTGGAGGTACTCCCCGGTAAAGAAGGCTTAGTCCACATTTCTCAGTTAGCCCATCAACGCGTAAACAAAGTAGAAGACGTGGTCAAGGTAGGCGATGCCTTGAAGGTTCGAGTGGTGGAGATCGACCACGCGGGACGGATCAACTTATCCCACAAGGATCTCATTCCAGTACCTGAAGGGTTCGTAGCCCAGGATCTTAAAGAGGAAGGCAGGGGTTACGGATCCGGTCGTCCCAGCGGCCCCCGTCGCCCGCGCGACAACGGCCCGCGTCGGGACCGGTGATCCGCATTGGTGCCCAAGTATCGATGTCAAGAGGATTTCAGGACACCGTCGAAGAAGCACGCCTGGCGGGCCTAGATAGTATCCAAATCTTTAGCCGCAGCCCTGTCGGGGGACAAAGTCGAGGACTACCCGATCCGGGGGCGGCGGCCCGGTGGCTGGCCGACGCAAACCTCCGGCCACTTTTTGTGCACGCCCCGTATTTTGTGAATCCGGCCGCGGTCGACCCTCAGATGAGGGACCGGGCGCACCAGGTACTCGGTGACGAGATGATCCGGGTTAAACGGTTGACCGGGGATTACATGGTGGTGCATCCCGGACATCGGCAAGCCGGAGCCACCGAATTGGAATCACTCGATGCTTTTGCGAAGACCGTTCTCTATCTCTTGTCCAAACCGGGCCGCGTATTAATTGAGAACGCCTCGGGACAGGGGAGGGAAATCGGAGGCGACTTTGAAGTACTGGCGGCAATCTTAGATCAAATTGGTCCCACCCCGCGCGTGGGCATTATGTTGGATACCGCGCATGCGATGGCCTTTGGGTACCGGTTGAGCACCGTCGATGACTGGCAAGCGCTGTGCAAAGTTATGGCACACACGGTGGGCCTGGGACGCGTGCGCGGAGTGCATCTTAACGATACCGTCTACCCGGTGGGTTCACGGCGAGACCGTCACGCGGCCCTTCTTACCGGTTCTTTAACAGAAGCGGCCTTGGGTGCCATCATTCGCACCGCCGATGAGTACGAGTGGCCTCTCATTCTGGAAACGCCGGGGAAAACTGCGAAAGCACGTGGTGAGGATTTACGCATCGTGAAATCGGTGGCCAAGGAGGTATTCTCATGACGGCCTCTTACTACGGGTTTTTGTCGAATACCTACACTGCAGCCCTGGTCGATCCCAACGGAATCCTGGTCTGGTTGCCATTTCCGCGTTTTGATGGCGACGCCGTGTTTTGTAGACTTCTCGACGAAACCCATGGCGGGTTTTTTAGTACCGTGCCCGACACCGATTTCAGTGCGGTCCAACAGTATATAACCAACACCCACACCTTAGAGACCCGCTACCAAGTCGAGCAAGGGTGTGTTACCATACGAGATTTTCTTCCGATCGGGACCACTAGCTTCTGGCGGCGGCTGATGACCCCGATTCCATTGATTTTGACGTGTCGGCCAACCTTCGGATTTGGCTATGCGATTGCAAGCTACGAGGTGACTGAGAACGGAGCGCGGTTTGCCCATCCCCAAGGCCGCGACGGGCTTTATCTTAGCATTGCAGGGCCTCACCACAAATCCTCACACCGTGACCAGTGGGAAGTCGGGCCGGGGACGGTTACCATCACCCTGAGATACGTCACCAACTTGGGTAATGAGTCGGCGCCCACGCCACCTACCCCCGATCAAGCCGATCGTGTGGAGGCAGTCACTAATCAGTTTTGGTCGTTGCCGAAGACTCCCTACCAAGGGCCACAGCAGGATCTGTTCAATCGCAGTCTCTTGACCGTTCGCGGGCTCACTTATCGTATCAACGGGGCTTTATTAGCAGCCGCCACCACGTCTTTACCCGAAATTGTCGGGCATTCCCGTCAATGGGATTATCGCTTTGTCTGGGTGCGAGACGGCGCCTATGGCGCCGAAGCCCTCCTGATGGCGGGAGACACAGTAGGTTGTCGCCGTTTTCTGGAATTTATGTTCAACACCATCGATCTCGTCGGTAAACCGTTTTCAGCTCCATTCTATCAGGTGGATGGCACCCGGATTGACGGCGAACGCGATTTGTTATGGCTTTCGGGCCATCAAAACTCCCGACCAGTCCGGGTAGGTAATGCGGCCACCGACCAAATCCAGCTTGATATCGAGGGGGACTTGCTGTGGGTCGTATATGCTTACTGGGAAGAGAGCCAAGATAGCACGTTTGTCCGCGATTATTGGTGGGCCATTACAGCGTTGGTGGATTGGGTCCAGGACCATTGGCAACAGGCTGATGCGTCCTTATGGGAGTTTCGCGGGGACCAAGACTACTATCTGCACTCCCAACTGATGTGTTGGGTGGCTCTGAGGGTCGGTGCCATATTGGCCCGCGAGGTGATGAACCTAACCGTGCATGCCGAGCGGTGGCAGGCGGCAGCCGATGAG
>JAKADJ010000038.1 GCA_021820645.1 Bacillota bacterium | reverse complement strand
AGGAACTCTTGCAATGTAGGATTTATGGAACTGGGGCTAGGGTTAGGCGTCTCCCGTTTTTATGAGGCGCTTGGGCAGTTTGGACTCATGGAGCCCACCCACCTGGATTTACCGGGCTCGGCCCGGGGGATTTTTCCCAAAGCGTCTTTAGTGACCGCCTTGGATTTGGCGATTATGGCGTTTGGTCAAACCTTGACGGTGTCTCCAATAGGGCTCTTAAACGCCATTGCGGCCATTGCCAACGACGGGGTGCTCCTTAAGCCGCATGTGGCCCGCCAAATTCGGTCTCCAGAAGGAAAGCTATTAAAGGCTTACGACACGGTGGCGGTGCGCCGTGTCATCTCACCCACGGTGGCCCGCCAAGTCCAAGATATGCTGGTGTCTGTCGTTTCGGAGGGAACCGGCAAACTGGGTCAGGTGCCGGGCTTTCGGGTTGCCGGCAAAACCGGGACAGCACAAAAGGTCATCAACGGGCGGACCGAAAAAGGGATCTATATTGCCTCTTTCGTGGGATTTGGCCCGGTTCCGAACCCGCAGGTGGCCATTATGATCAATGTCGATGAGCCCCAAGGGGCGTTCTATGGAGGGCAAGTGGCGGCACCGATTTTCTCTCGGTTGGCTCGGGATATCTTTAGGCATTTGAATCTATCCCCCACCGAACCCATCGTGCCCCCAAAAAATGGAGAACCGGCTATGGTGCCAAATCTGGTAAATTTGGACCCAGTGAGTGCTTTAGATGATGCCGAAGCCTTCGGATTTCCTGTACAATTTGAAGGACACGGCGAGGTTGTCGTGGACCAGTCGATTCAATACGGAGCTTGGCTGCCTGCTGGCACACGTATTAAGCTAAAGTTAGGCGATGCCACGCGGATCTATCTCGAATGGGTCGCGGTACCGAACTTTGTGGGAATGCAACGTCAGTCTGTTCAACAACTAGCATGGGAATTGGGATTGAATGTAAGATGGAGTGCAGGGAGACATCAGGCGGTGCGTGAACAATCGGTACACCCCGGCACAGAGGTTAGGGCAGGGACGACGGTAATGGTGTCTTAACCGTGGCCGTCGCTTAGCAAGGGGAATGCTACCCGTAGTGGGAGGATCGCAGATGGAATTTAATGAGCTCTTAGATTCATTGGAAACGGTGTCTCGGGTTGGCCCCACGAACGTAGAGATTTCCGGTATTGCGTACGATTCTAGGATGGTACAGCCCGGTAACCTCTTTTGCGCCATACCAGGATTTCGCACCGATGGCCACTTATATTGTCGTGAGGCGAAAGAGCGTGGAGCGGTCGCATTTCTCGTGGAACGGGCGGATGCCATTCCTGACGGTCTACCGGGGGCTGTCGTGCCGGATGCACGTAAAGGGATGGCCCGGCTGGCCGATAAGTTCTTTGGACGGCCTTCGGATCGCTTATGGATGGTGGGAGTTACCGGTACCAATGGAAAAACTACGACGACACATTTGATTCGCGCGATTTTGGATGCGTGTGACGTCCCGTGCGGGTTGACCGGTACCCTTCATACCTTAATGGGAGACGAGAAATTTAAGGTGACTCGGACGACGCCCGAGTCGACCGATTTGCAAAGTATACTGCGACACATGGCGGATCGTGGCATGAAAGCGGCCGTGATGGAGGTGTCGTCGCATGCTCTCGTGTTGTCAAGGGTAGCAACCGTGACCTATGACGTGGCCGTATTTACGAATCTTACGCAAGACCACCTGGATTTTCACCAAGATTTTGAGGCCTATTTTCAGGCTAAGGCTTTGCTGTTCAGACGACTCGGGCCCAATCCTAAATCCGGGCCGAAAGCTGCGGTGCTCAATTTTGACGACCCTTACTCGGAAAGACTCCGAGCCTTATGCCAAGTGCCGGTGTTGACCTACGGACTCGCGGAAGGTGCCGATATTCGAGCTCGCATGGTGCAATTGGGTAGCCGGGGAGTCCAATTTATGGCAGAGTTTCCAAATGGGAAGAGCCATCCGATTGAGTTGGGTATGGCGGGGCGTTTTAACGTATCTAATGCCTTGGCAGCGTTGGCTGTCGGGTACGTATATGGGCTCTCCCCGCGTCGTATGGCCGCGGCGCTGGCTCGCTATCCGGGGGTTCCGGGACGGTTTGAACGGATCGACGAAGGTCAAGCGTTTACGGTAATTGTGGACTATGCGCATACGCCTGATGGACTACAGAACGCTTTACAGACGGCCCGAGAGTTTGCGATTGGGGGAATTGGGGTAGTGTTTGGGCCTGGAGGTGACCGGGACCGCGGGAAGCGCGCCATTATGGGAGAGGTTGCGGGCAAGCTTGCCGATTGGGTGATTCTTACTGCGGATAATCCTCGTTCTGAAGACCCCATGGACATCATTCGACAAACCGTGGTCGGGGTGGAATCGGTTAATGGACAGTATGATATTGAGCTCGATCGCGAACGAGCCATTCGTTTAGCGATGCATCGGGGTCAGCCCGGAGACGTGATCCTTATTGTCGGTAAAGGCCATGAGACATATCAGATCTATCGCGACGCCACTATTCATTTCGACGATCGTGAAGTGGCACGGCAGATCCTAAAGGAGCTACCTAACTCATGATGACCATGCGGTTTCAGGATGTGGTGAGGTGGACTGGAGCAACCTCACAAGGCGTTGATCTAACCAGCCCCGTAACAAGCATTACCATTGACAGTCGGAGCGTCAAGCCCAACAGTTTGTTTGTCGCTTTAGCCGGTACTCGTCAGCACGGACATGACTTCGTGGCGGAAGTATGGCGACGCGGCGGCATTGCTCTTGTAGAAAACTCCTACACGGGCAAAGGGGGTCCCCTGTTACGTACTCAATCCCCCCTAGACGCCTTGGACCAAATGATGCGGAACGCCATCGACACGCGCGGGATCAAAGTGGTCGGGGTGACGGGGAGTGTTGGAAAGACCAGCGTCAAGGAACTCACCCGTCAAATCTTGGCATCCCAGTTCGTCACCGGATATTCTCATGGCAATTACAATACGGCGATTGGGCTTCCCTTGTCATTCTTCGAAGAACCCGAAGAGATGACTTGGTTCGTCGCGGAAATGGCGATGCGCCAACCCGGAGAAATTTACCGTCTCACCCAAATTGCCCCGCCTCGAGTGGCCGCCATAACCAATATCGGATCGAGTCACCTGGAACAACTCGGATCGATGGAGCGGATCCAAGCGGCGAAGGGAGAAATTTTGGACGGCATGCCACAAGGGGGAGTGGCTGTGCTCAATAGGGATGATCCGTTAGTCCGGGAACTCGGAGAACGAAGTCGGCATCCCGTGCGTTGGTATGGAACGGGTCCGGATGTCGACCTTCGCATTATTGATTCAGTCGTCGGGACAACGGGGACTCTCATTGAGTTTTCGGATGGCACTGGGGCGAAAAGCCTCAATTTTCCGTGGTTAGGGCGCCATCAAGCCTATAATGCGGCTTGCGCCTTATTGATTGGAGAACAGGTCGGGATCCCCGTGGACCAAGGAATCGCTGCGTTGTCCCAGATTGATCCGGTCCGGAGCCGGATTGTCATCCATCGCATGGGCGGGGTGACTTTGATCGAAGATGCCTATAATGCGAGTCCTTCTTCTATGCGGGCAGGTTTAGACGTTTTGAGCTCATTTTCTGGCCGGAAGATAGCCGTGTTGGGAGACATGTTGGAGCTCGGCACGGCGGAACTTTCGCTGCATCAAGAAGTCGGGCTATTGGCTGGGAAAATGGCTGATCTTGTGTTGGGGGTTGGCCCTCGGAGCCGTGCCTTAGTGTCTGCCGCGGGAAGCCATGCTGCGCATAAAAACACCATCCAAGAGGCCTTTGAATGGGTGGCAGAAACGCTCGTTCCCGGGGATGTTGTGCTCCTTAAGGCGTCTAGGGGGATGCATTTTGAGGACTTAATCGCTCAGATCAAGGCATGGGGTGGCCCCCGATGACGTTGATCTTGGTCTCGGTGGTGGCGTTTTTGATTGCGTTTGGGTCGGCTCCTATCGTAATCCCGATCGTACACCGTTTAAAGTTCGGCCAGGTGGTGCGGGACGTGGGTCCCCAGAGTCATTTAAAAAAACAGGGCACTCCCACCATGGGAGGGCTGATTTTCATTATCCCGCTTCCCATCGTCGTCGCGCTGTTTGATGCGCACAGTTTACGCGCCTGGTGCCTGGTGTTCTTGATTTGGGGCTTTGCCATAATTGGGTTTGCCGACGATTTCCTGAAAGTGGCGTTGAAGCGACCCTTGGGTCTCAGAGCTCGAGAAAAACTCATCTTACAACTGGTGTTGGCGGCAGTCTTTACGTGGGTCGTCGGGCACTATCTGCCAGGTGGGACGCGGTACCTGTTGCCTTTTGGGTGGGGGGCTATCGAGGTGGGCTGGTGGTGGTATGGCCCGGTCTCGATTTTAGCTATTTTGGGTAGCGGAAACGCGGTAAACATTACCGATGGACTGGATGGACTGGCGGCAGGAGCTACGGCGATTGCTATGGTCTTTTTCGGATTTTGGGGACTGGCTTATCATCACCAAACGGTAAGCATCGTGGCCTTGGCATTAGCGGCCAGCCTTATTGGATTTTTACGTTATAATATCCATCCGGCACGGATCTTTATGGGTGATACCGGGTCACTCGCGTTAGGTGCCGCGTTAGCCGGACTCGCGATCGTGAGTCAAACGACACTCCTGCTTCCGTTGGTTGGGATCTTATTTGTGGTAGAAACGTTATCCGTCATCATTCAAGTGATTAGCTTTCGGCTCACGGGCAAGCGGGTGTTTCGGATGAGTCCGATTCATCACCATTTTGAATTGGCCGGATGGCCGGAAGAACGCGTGGTCTCTGTGTTTTGGTTTTTTTCGATTTTGGGGGCCTTGCTGGCCTGGTGGTAGCCAGAAGGAGCGGGGGGATTCTAGATGTCAGAACACAAACAACGCATGGACTACGTTTTGTTAGGCGCGGTTCTGCTTTTGTTGGCGATTGGGACCGTGGTGGTATTTTCAGCAAGCGCCGATACGGCGTATCACCAATTTGCATCACCATATTACTATTTGAAGCATCAACTGATGTGGGCGGCCATTGGAATTTTTGTGTTGATTATTGCGTCGCGGATCGATTATTGGCGCTATAAGCGCCTTATCTTGCCCCTCTATGGGATCGCCCTGATATTGCTGGTAGTGGTTTTGGTGCCGCACATTGGGATTCAAATTAATGGAGCCCGACGGTGGTTGGGTGTAGGGTCTCTCCAGATTCAGCCTTCGGAGTTGGCCAAGCTGGCCATGGTGTTCATGTTTGCTTTTCTGTTAAGTCGACATCGAGACCGTCTGGATGACTTCTGGAAAGGGGTAGTGCCGCATGTGTTGTTTGCGGGCATCATCTTTCTTCTAATTTTGGCCGAGCCGGATTTGGGGACCACGGTGGCTGTGGCGGGAACCTTCTTTGTGATGTTGTTTGTGGCGGGTGTGCGAAAGCGGCATCTCTTGGGAATGACGGCGGTGGCCATCCCCATCTTGACTTGGGCCATGTTGGGGCAGGCCTATCGGCGCCAACGGCTCCTGGCGTTTATGGACCCATGGAAACATCCGTTAGGAGTCGGGTTTCACACCATTCAAGGGTTGCTCGCTTTGGGATCAGGTGGAGTGTTGGGTGTGGGATTGGGCTATTCTCGCCAGGCATTGGGATATTTGCCCGAGGCCTATACTGACTTCATTTTTGCTATTCTTGGAGAAGAACTGGGCTTACTGGGGACGGTTACCGTGGTGTTATTATTTTTAATACTGGCCTGGCGAGGCTATCGGATCGCCATGAAAGCACCCGATATGTTTTCAAGCTTATTGGCTACGGGATTGACCACGATGATTGCGATTCAGGCAGCGATTAACATTGGGGTCGTAACGGCGACTCTGCCCGTTACCGGGATCACGCTTCCGTTCTTAAGCTATGGGGGCTCTTCATTGGTGTTGAGCCTCGCGGGTGTGGGCGTGCTTTTGAACATTAGTCGGCACGCTGTGTAAGAAATAGCATACCCTAACAGTACTCTCGCCAACGGGTGCAACCCTAAAAAGATGAAATACTGGGTGAGATCGGTGCCACAATAGTCGATATTTTAGGGAGCGATGTACGTGAAGGTTGTCGTGACCGGGGGAGGCTCCGGGGGGCATATATATCCGGCACTCGCCATCATCGATGCGATGAAGCGACGGGTCACCCCGCTTGAGGTGCTCTACGTTGGAGCGAAACAGGGTCTCGAACAAGATGTCGTGCCGCGTCATCAAGTGAAGCTGGTTACGATTCACTCGAAGGCTCTTTTGGTGTCGGGATACGTGTCTAAAATGTCTGGGGTGTTGGCAGCGATACGCGGACTCTGGGAGGCCATGCGCATTTTACGTCGCTTTCGTCCCGATGTGGTGGTGGGAACCGGCGGCTATGTGTGCGGACCGGTCGGTTTGGCGGCGGTTCTGTTGGGGATCCCCTTGGTCCTCCAAGAGCAAAATGTATGGCCGGGTTATACTAACCGCAAGTTGGCGTCTAGGGCGGATTCCGTTTTGGTCCCGTATGAGGAATCTCGAAACAATTTTCCGCCTCACACAAAAATTCGGGTGGTCAATAATCCGGTATCCATTCGGCTTACGGAATCGCGTGATGTGGCGCGGCAACAACTCGGCGTGGATCCGGGAATCACCATGTTATTGGCCACCGGGGGAAGCCAGGGGGCGGCAGCCCTCAACCACTTTCTTATCTCCTGGCTACCGCGGTTGATAGAACACCCAGAATGGGGACTCTTATGGATGACGGGCAAGCGATATTATCCAATGGTTATGCAGTCGCTGTCCGGATTAGATATCGACCCTAAAAGAATTCAAGTGGTCGAATACTTTTATGAGATTCAAAGATACCTGTTGGCCTCCGACGTGTTCTTGGGGCGAGCGGGAGCTATGAGTTTAGCCGATTGTATTGCCTTTGGGCTGCCGGCTATCTTGGTGCCGTCACCGAATGTCTCCGAGGATCATCAAACGCGCAACGCGGAGGTCTTCATGAGCCGAGGGGCTGGGGACATGGTGCCTGAGAGTCAATTAATGGATCGAGGTGCTGAAACCATCGAGCGAGTTCTCAAGAGCCAAGATTTGCGGCAACGCATGGCTCAAAGCGCACGCGCCCTCTATAATCCCAATGCAGAGTCAGAGATTGTGGAGGAAATCGTAAAAGTGGTTAAAGGACGGGGAGTGTGACAGGAGTGAACGCCTCACCAATTGTCAGCGCACTGCGTACGCTGGAAGTAGGGCCGGTGCGAGAGGAAGAGCCATTACGCAAGCACACCTCGTTCAAAATCGGCGGGCCGGCTCGGGTCTTTGTCGAACCAGAATCTCAAGCGGGTGTCATCGCCATGCTGGAATGGGTCCGCGACCATCAAGTCCCGTATTTTATTATAGGGCAGGGCACCAATGTCTTAATTTCGGACCAAGGTCTGGACGCGGTAGTGATCTCGACTTCGCGAGGATTGAAGACCGTAGAGGTTCAGGGTGATCGTCTGCGAGCAGGGTCGGGTGTGTTGTTAACCAAGTTGGCGCACACGGCCGCCAAGGCGGCCTTAAGCGGGTTGGAGTTTGCGATTTCGATCCCGGGTACGCTAGGAGGGGCCTTGGTGATGAATGCGGGTGCTCACGGTTCATCCATGGTAGCTGTGGTCGAAGGCGTTACCGTGTGGGATCCCATTCATGGAGTGCATGCGATCGAAGCTAGTGAGGCCGAGTTCGCATATCGGCAGAGCCGTTTTCAAAAGACACCGTGGATTGCCCTGGATTCGGTGTTGAAACTTACGCCGGGCGATGCGGATCACATTCGTCAAACTATGGCCCATCACATGGATTACCGTAAGAAGAGCCAGCCCGTCGGGGAAGCCAATGCAGGTAGCATCTTTAAGAACCCGTTGCCGCAATATGCAGGGCAGTTAATCGAACAAATTGGCGCCAAAGGCTGGAGCGTAAATGATGCAGTGGTGTCGGAACGTCATGCAAATTTTATTATCAACCGTGGATCGGCACGAGCGGTCGATGTATTGGCTCTGATGCGCCGCATTCGCGCGGCAGTGTATCAAAAGACAGGCGTGGTGTTACGGCCAGAGGTGCGCTGGATTGGCCCGGGAGAGGGAGGAACCGATACACTATGGGAGAATTTGTGGTACATGGAGGGCATCGGCTTGAAGGAGCCGTGCGAATAAACGGAGCGAAAAATGCTGCCCTACCCATTATGGCGGCGGCCATCATGGCCGAGGATCCGGTTCTCTTGCATGGGATCCCAAGGCTACGGGATGTTGACGTGATGACGCGGGTCCTACAAGCGGTCGGGGCCGAGGTGCATTGGACCGCTGCCCACGATCTCCTGATCGACCCTCGCTCCATTCAACATTATGCGGTGCCGTTAGATCTGATGCAAGAAATGCGCGCCTCATTATTTGTAACCGGCCCCTTGCTGGCACGTCTCGGCCAAGCACAGGTATTTCAGCCAGGCGGGTGTAACATTGGAGATCGGCCCATTGATCTACATGTGCAAGGCCTTCACCAGCTAGGTGCGATTCCCTATGAGGGCGATGGTATCTTGTTGTTACAATGCAGCACCCTCCAAGGGTCCGACATTCATCTTTCGTATCCATCGGTTGGTGCCACCGAAAATATCATGATGGCAGCGTCGCGTGCCACAGGCGAAACACGGATCCGGAATGCGGCCATGGAGCCAGAAATTGTAGATCTGGCCCAATTTCTCGAGACCATGGGTGCTGTAGTCCGGGGGGCAGGAACCTCCGAAATCCGTATTGTGGGACAAAAGGAACTCCGAGGAACGGAATACACGATTATTCCGGATCGGATTGAGGCAGGCACCTTAGCTTTGGCTACCGCCGCGGCAGGGGGTCACGTTTTGCTGCAAAACTGCATACCGGACCATGTACCGGGGCTTTGGGGAAGACTTCGGGAAATTGGGGTGGAGGTTCGTGAAATAGACGCGGAGAATGTGGAGATTATTGCACCTGACCGCTATAAGTCGGCCTCGATCTCGATTCACACCAATCCGTATCCGGGGTTTGCTACCGATCTTCAACCTCAATTTACCGCTTTCTTGCTAAAAGTGCCTGGCGTACACTTGATTTCGGAACGCGTGTTCGAAAATCGTTTGGGACACGCTCGGGAGTTGCGGCGTATGGGGGCGCAGATCGTAGCGGACCAGCGGGTTGCCATGGTGTATGGTGGGCACAGCCTTCACGGAGCCCAAGTTAGAGCTCTTGATTTGAGAGCCGGCGCTGCTTTGGTTATTGCAGCGTTGAGTGCCGAGACGCCGACCATCATTGCGGGTCGAGAAATTATTGAGCGCGGTTATGAGAGCTTGGCGTCGCGTTTGCAGGCAGTGGGAGCAGACGTGACCCTTACCTAATTGGTATACTAGGCGAGAAGCTTCCGCTTTGCCGCGGAGCCGTTGGCACGATGAGGATTCGGGGTTGGTGGGCGAATATGGCCTCGCAGGGATGGAAAATAGGGTTGGGCTCTATAGCCGTGATTCTGGGGCTCTTGGTTAGCCAACAAATTCGGTTAGTGGGGGCGCTGCATCATACCACCCGAGTTCAACAAGGGCGAATCCTTACATTTTTAGTCACGCGCACCTTGCAAGGCAACCACACTCTAGAGGCCCAGGTGCATCGGCTGGCGTCTCGCCTGAATCAAGAGCCCGGAACCAACTTGGCACCCGTGCGACGCCAACTCTTGCAAGCCCAACAGTTGGCCGGTCTCCAGGGGACTCAAGGGCCGGGAGTCGTCGTGACGATTCGTGATGCCACAGGGAAAAGCTATCCGGGGGAACCATCCATTTTCGAGCTGGTCCATGACCAATATATCCTCCATATTGTGGCGGTGTTGTCAGCGGCAGGAGCACGTGCCATCACGATCAATAACCAACGAGTGGTTGCGACCACAGCAATTTTTTGTGCTGGGCCGACCATCCGCGTCAATGGGATCAATTATGGCTCTCCGTTCATAATCCGTGCCGTGGGACCTTCGCGTGCGCTCCTAAGTGCCATGGCCCAGGATCCCGATATCCAGGGCTGGTCGCAATTAGTCTCGATTCGTGCTGCAGCTGTCCGTATTGTGAGGGTTGCGGCATATCGATTACCGATTGATTTTTCTGTGGCCAAGCCTGCTAGAACCGCGAAGAGTGCGCGCTAGTGGCGTTGCGAGGAGGGCATCATACCGCATGTGGATCGTGATTATAGGATTGGTGGCGGGAATACTACTGGGGTTAACGTTTCCCATTATCCTGCCGTTGTCATTTGCGCAATATTTATCTATCGCGTTGCTGGCCGCTCTGGACACCGCGTTCGGGGGTGCCCGGGCTGGTCTCGAAGGACGGTTTGTACCCGTTACCTTCGTCTCGGGACTCATCGCCAATGCTATCTTGGCCGCCTTATTAACATTTTTGGGGAATAAGCTTGGTGTCCCGTTATACTATGCCGCCCTGTTCGCGTTTGGCTTTCGAATTTTCCAGAACTTAGGTAGCATTAGGCACTTACTCGTGGACCGATGGATAAAATCTCGCTCAAAATTACATGAGACATCCATATGAGGCAGGAATCTGGGGCAGGGAGAGAGAAGAGGAGTAGTAGGGATGCTGTCGAATTTGTTCTGGGAGGTGTGGTGTGCCTAAACGTCCGTTGGTGTTGGCGCTCGATGTAGGCACGACAAAGGTATCCGCATTGGTCGCGGAAGCAAGAACCGATGGGGAACTGGCGGTCCTTGGAATTGCGGCAACCCCTGTAGTCGGAATGCGTCGAGGATTAGTGTTTGAGGTGGAACGCGTGGCGATGGCAATTCGTGATGCGGCTAACCGTGCGAATAGCATGGCGGGCACTGACCTTACCCACGCTTCCGTGGCGGTCAATGGGGACCACTTAGGAATAATCCCGGGACAAGCTCGAGTAGGTCTGAAGAACGGGATGGTGCGCACGGAAGACCTTCAGACGGTCCTGGCTAAGGCATCGCAGGTGTCCTTAGATGCCCAGCAGGAAGCGATCCAAACCATACGTCGTAGTATTGGCGTTGATGGGTTTCGTGGAGTGGTGGATCCGGTTGGGATGGTCGCCCATCAATTGGATGCCGAGGTTTTTGTGGTGGCTGGGGCATCGACTGTAGTTCGCAACCTACGTCGGGTGGTGACGATGGCTGGGCTTTCACCCACGCAACTCATTCCTGCACCCCGGGCTTCGGCCGAGGCCGTGCTGTCTGAAGATGAAAAGCAACTGGGCGTGGTACATTTAGATGTAGGTGGAGGGACCACGGGAATTACCGTGTATCGTGGCGGCCACCTGCAATACTTGGGTGTGATTCCACTTGGAGGCGAATCCATCACGTCAGATCTCAGCGTTGGACTCGGTGTGGTGACGACGCAGGCAGAGCGGTTGAAATTGGAGTACGCGGCAGTGGGAACTGACCGTGAAGGAACTCTTGAAGTACGTGCGGTGAGTGGGCAGTCCGTGAAGCTCATTCCGGTCAAAGAGCTTGAGGAGATCGTATCAGCACGTGTCGACGAATGGACCCGGTTTGTAGAAAATCACTTACAGCGTATTGAATGGCAAAAAGGACCGGCGGGTGGGGTGGTCTTGACCGGAGGGGGCGCTATGTTGAAAGGGCTCGCCTCGCATCTGGGCAGTCGCTGGGGTTGGCCGGTGCGGATGGGAGCGCCGTTTGGCCTAGGAGGGCTCTCCGATTTGTCAAGAAGCCCAGGATATGCGACTGTGGTAGGAGTAGCGCGTAATGCGGTGCTCAACGCACAAAAACCTGAGCCGGATAGCGTGTGGGATCGCGTTATACAATTTTGGATGCATTTGTGGACCTAAACACCAAGGCCGGATGTGGCGCTAGGGAGGATCTAGGATGTTAGAATTTGATCAATCGGCCGAGAATTTTGCGGTCATTAAGGTAGTGGGGGTAGGGGGAGGCGGGACCAATGCGGTGAACCGCATGATCCATGCCGGTCTCAAAGGGGTTGAGTTTATTGCGATCAACACCGATGCGCAAGCCTTGGCCTTGTCTATGGCACCCACTCGACTTCAAGTAGGGACTAAACTGACAAAGGGTCTCGGCGCAGGAGCGAATCCGGAAATTGGGCAAAAAGCGGCCGAAGAAAGCCGTGAGATGATCGCAGATGCCCTGAAAGGTGCCGATATGGTATTCATTACCGCCGGTATGGGAGGCGGAACGGGAACCGGAGCGGCTCCGGTGGTGGCCGAGGTGGCCAAAGAAGTGGGCGCGTTGGCGGTCGGTGTCGTCACTAAACCATTTACTTTCGAAGGACGTCGGCGACAGACATTTGCGGAAAAGGGTACAGCCAATCTCAAAGCTAAGGTGGACACCTTAATTACGATACCCAACGACCGTTTATTACAAGTGGT
Organism: Bacillota bacterium; assembly: GCA_021820645.1. Next base: position 504 of record JAKADJ010000038.1, on the reverse strand, counting down.
GGAAAAACGGACGGCGATTGTCGAGGCGTTCCGAATTGCTGACGATGTGTTACGGCAAGGTGTGCAAGGGATATCCGACCTCATTGCAGTCCCCGGTCTCATCAACCTCGATTTTGCCGACGTGAAGACGATTATGTCCGAGATGGGCTCAGCACTCATGGGTGTGGGGATCAGCCAAGGAGAAAATCGAGCAGCGGCCGCTGCCAAAGCAGCCATCTCGAGTCCGCTTTTGGAAACCAGCATTGATGGGGCTCGTGGGGTCTTACTTAATATTACGGGTGGTAACGATCTTGCGTTGTTTGAGGTCAATGAGGCTGCTGAGATTGTGATTCAGGCAGCGGATCCCGAAGCGAACATTATTTTTGGTGCGGTGATTGATGAGTCCCTTAAGGACGAGGTGCGGGTTACCGTCATTGCCACGGGATTTTCTGGAGACCGCAATATGCGTCGTAGTGAACCGGAAGCCCATGGGGACGAAGTCGAGATCAAGCCCTTTACTAATGA
>JAKADJ010000037.1 GCA_021820645.1 Bacillota bacterium | reverse complement strand
TCGGCTTGCGGGTGGGGCGATGTGAGTGCTAGGCGCGATGTTTTTGGGACCGATATGTAGGGAAATCCTAAGACCTTGGCAACGGTCACCCGGTACCAGGCTGGCCAGTCTGTACGTATCGATGCGGTATGGAATCAAACGGAAACTGGAATGGTCCGACGCTTTGATGCCCTGATAGAGGGGACCCCGAAAGACTCCGATCGTTTTTTAACAGCGCTGACTAAGGCTAACGAGTGCCGATGGGTGGTATCGTGATTGCCAAAAAATCATCATGGTGTCGCCGACCGGAACCTGAAACCAAAGCTGGCCATATCGTGTCTGATCTAAAGTGGACCCTTTAGGTGAGGCATCGACGATGATCGTGAAGGACACGACGTGCTTGGCAGGATAGTTCACCATCCAATGGGAGGGGGCCGAGGCACCCGAAGATTCCCCAAGACCGCCAAAGCATCCGCATTTGGTTCGCCTCCCAGGGCTGAAGATAGATGATGAGCTTAGGGTGGGTATAACCTTTGATGTTAACCGGAGGCGTTGCGACGTCGGACCGAAGAGCCTCGACGGGGATAGGCTAGGGCTGAATTGGGGTGTCATTCACCCGATCCAAATGCGATACTAGTTCATAGATCGCTTGATGCGTGGGTACGGCCAGTCCATACTGCTGAGCTTGTGCAATAATGTATCCGGTAATCGCATCGACTTCCGTAGGGATGTTCACTAAGACATCTTGTAACATGGAAGAGCGATTGTGTTGCGTGTTTCGGGCTAACTCTTCGATAGCCGGCAGGCTATGGGAGATCTCGATCCCGGCGTGCCGTGCCACCATTTCGGCTTCTTGGACCAACGGGCTCGCCAGACGCCACAAAGGCATCTGAAGAATTTCGCCGTTGGTGCGTGCTGCCAATGCCGAAAGCGGATTGATGACGCTATTGGCAATAAGCTTAAACCATCGGCGTCGTTCTATGCTGAGGGGGTCTTCCCACTGCCACAGAAGATTGAGGGAATGGGCCTTGGCGATCAACCGTGTTTCATGGCGGTGACCAGTCTCTGCTAGGTAGGTCTCGCCGTGATGAGTGATCGTTGTCTGCCATAGTTGGCTCTTGGGGGAGTCTTGGCGCGATACGGCATCTGTCGTACTCGCGATGCTTAACTGGTTAGGATCTAGTGGAGGGATTAGCGCGGATTCTTGCCCCATTCCGTTGAGAAGTGATACCACGAGGGCATCGCCCCCCCATCGTTGAAGCCAGCCGCGCACCGAGGCCATGGCAGACCACTTGACGGCTACCAACACAATTTCTGGTTGGTTTGGGGGCTCGTCCTGCCACGATATCCAGTGAGGGTGGTAAATCCTTGTCTCACCACCCTGGTCTACGACACTGAAAGGGCCAAAGTAGCGGCCCACCATCACTGGAGTATCTGTATAAAATCTAGCGTAGCATAAACGGGCAAGGGCGCCGGTTCCCAAAATCACAAGATTCACGAGGTGTGGTCGTCGGTCAGCGACATAAAGTGGTCCCATTCGCGATCCGTGACATGATAGCTCTCTTGGTCGTTGGGGAATGTTCGTGCCTCGACCTGTTCGCGAAATTTGGTGAGTCCATCCACGATGGTCGTGCGAAGATCAGCAAACGGTCGAGCAAATTTGGGATAGCCGGACGAAAGCCCCAGACAATCATGAAACACCAAGACTTGGCCATCACAGCCCGCACCGGCACCAATCCCAATCGTAGGAATGGATATGGCGTCCGTCACGTAGGTGGCTACTCGATCCGGTATGCCCTCTAGCACAATGGCGGCGACTCCGGCATCCGTGAGACGCTTCGCATCATCTAACAATTGATGGATGGTGTGGGCGGAACGCGCTTGGACTTTGTACCCACCCATGCGATGGACACTTTGTGGGGTGAGACCGAGATGTCCCACGACCGGGATACTTTCTCGCACCAACGCTTCGACGACCGGAATCAGAGCGGCGCCACCTTCGATTTTGACTCCGTCAGCTTGAGACTCTTGGACTAGGCGCCCACTATGGCGGATCGCATCGGCGGGGGTCGTAAAGCTAAGAAATGGTAAGTCTACAATCATCATGGTATGAGGGGCGCCGCGGCGCACTGCTGCGCTGTGGTGTACCATATGATCCATGGTCACCGGTAACGTGGTATTAAAACCTAAAGTGGTCATGCCAAGAGAATCCCCTACCAAGATGACGTCGATTCCGGCCGCCTCCACCAATTGAGCCTGGGTATAGTCGTAGGCGGTCATCCAGGATATGGGCCGATGGCCCTTTAAGGCAATGAGTTCAGGAACCGTAAGTTTAGGCATGATGTCCTCCTTCGGTTCGATTATAGAGGATTGGTCATAAAAACGATAGAATAGGGAGGGAGGCGATAGGGTTGCACTTTGATTTGACACCAGAAGAAGTAATGATTCGCGATGCCGTACGAGACTTTGCGCAAGGGGTCGTGGCGCCGCGCGCATCAGAACGAGATGAGACCGGCGAAGTTCCGTTCGATATCATGCAACAGATGGGATCTTTGGGATTTTTTGGGATTCCATTTGCGGAAGAATGGGGCGGTAGCGGGGCCAATACCATGAGCTACGCATTGGCAGTGGAGGAGATCGGGCGGGTCGACGCGTCTTTAGGACTGGGATTTGCGGCCCATGTGTCACTTGGCTGCTCACCACTCTATAATTTTGGTTCCGATCAACAAAAGCGCCAGTTCCTGGAAAAGGCGATCAAGGGCGTCTATTTGGCGGCTTTTGGGCTGACGGAGCCGGAGGCGGGCTCGGATGCCGGCGGCACGCAAACGCGGGCGATCCGAGACGGCAGCCAGTACCGTTTGAATGGGACCAAGATTTTCATTACCAATGCCGGACATGCGGGGTATATTGTGGCGACGGCGCGCACTGATCCCGCATCCCGGAAAATTTCTTCCTTTATCGTACCCCGTGACATCCCTGGAGTGAGTGTGCGGTGTGACTATAAGAAAATGGGGATGCGTTCGAGTGAAACCTGTGAAATCCACTTTGACGATGTGGTCATCCCCGCTGAATATCGGTTAGGGGAAGAGGACAAGGGGTTTCATCAGTTCCTGGATATTTTAGATGGCGGTCGGATTAGCATTGGTGCGCTGTCGGTGGGGGTGGCTGAAGCTTCACTCCAGGCCTCGCTGGCCTACGCCACTCAACGGCGTCAATTTGGGAAAGCTTTGAGTGAGTTCCAAGCTATTCAATTCAAATTGGCTGAGATGGCGATGGAAGTGGAATTGGCTCGGACCATGGTACATAAAGCCGCGTGGCTCAAAGATCAACATCGACCCTACGCCAAGGAAGCTGCGATGGCTAAGCTTTATGCGTCGGAGGTGGCGATGCGGGCATCGTCTGAAGCGGTGCAAATTCATGGTGGTGCGGGCTATATGCACGATTTTGCGGTGGAACGCTACATGCGCGATGCCAAATTGTTAGTGATTGGCGAGGGGACCTCGGAAATTCAGCGGATGGTGATTGCGCGCTATTTGCTCCAGGACCAAAATTCCTGATGCGGCCGACGCTCTGCCATGAGGCAGTGACGGGTGGGTATCCGCAATGGGACGCCGCACGATATCGGGGCGGCCTCTGGCCCGATGCGATCGCCCGGGACACCGGGATCCGGTGCCCGCTTCGGTGGGCGGACCGTTATGCGATTTGGAATCATGGTGGCTCGATTCGGCTACGTGACCAGGATTCCTATGAGGACAGGGACCTCGTCGAGCCTCAAGGAATCGAAAAGGGGAAGCTGCCCGATCCGGGAGATCCCGCGTTGCAGATTTCATTTGCCGGATGGGATTGGGTGTTTTCTCATCGGGGAGTCTTCCAGGCTGCCTTAGCGTGGAAGACCTGGAATATGCGATGGGTCAATGGAATGCCCAACTGGGCGTCCTGGCTTAATGGACTCCCGGGGGCTCAGGGAACCCAAGTGTTTTATCCATGTGCCTCGCCTTGGGACGGGTTGTGGGCGATCTCTGATGGGAGCGCTATCGTTGGACTACATCCACAGATCTTGGGGCCAGTGGTGCGTTGCATTGATGGCGCCGCAGAATGGGCTTTGGGCCTGGTTGGTGAACAAGGTGGGCGCTACCGCGGCGAGCAGTTACCGATGGGGATTCGTCGTGGAGCGTTTTTTGAACCGGTGTTGGCCCCCGAAGGCTGGTTTTTTGTGGGAATGCGATATGAGAACAGGAGGCTTTAGTCGATGACGAGTATAGTGGCGAGTTTGGCAGGTGTGGTGTTTAAAGTATTGGTAAAACCCGGCGACACGGTGGCGGTCGGACAGGAAGTGGTCCGTTTAGAATCGATGAAAATGGAAATCCCGATGGAATCCGAAGTCCAAGGCATTGTGCAAGAAGTCATCGTCAAAGAAGGGGATTTTGTGAATGATGGAGATCCCCTGGTCATTGTCGTCGACGCATAGGAAAAGAGATAAGGGGGTTCGGCGGTGAAAGCGGAAGACTTACGGCAACATCGACACAAAGCGGCTCAGGGTGGTCCAGAGAAGTATCATCAAAAATTGGTGGAAGACAAGAAGTTGTCCGTGCGGCGTCGATTAGAACTCTTATTGGATCCCGGTTACGTGGAAGATGGGCTCTTGGCGAACGCCCTAGATGGGGGATTGCCGGCGGACGGGGTGGTCACTGTCACCGGAACTATTGATGGAAGAACCGTGGTGGTGATGGCTAACGATCCCACCGTCAAGGCTGGATCCTGGGGTTCTCGCACTGTCGAAAAGATCTTACGTATCCAGGAAAAGGCCATGCAATTGGAATGTCCGATTTTCTATTTGGTGGATTCTGCTGGTGCCCGGATTACGGATCAGATTGAGATGTTTCCTGGTCGCCGCGGAGCGGGACGTATTTTTTATAATGAGGTGCGGCTTTCGGGAAAAGTTCCCCAAATATGCTTGTTATTTGGACCTTCTGCCGCTGGGGGGGCTTATATTCCTGCATTTTGTGATCTGGTCGTGATGGTGGATCACAACGCGTCGATGTATTTAGGGTCCCCACGTATGGCGGAAATGGTGATCGGAGAAAAGGTGAGTTTGGAGGAAATGGGTGGAGCTCGCATGCATTGCACCGTCAGTGGCCTCGGTGATTTGCTGGCGACCCATGAGGAGGAAGCCATTCGAATGGGTCTCCAGTATTTCCGCTACATGCCAAACAATTTTAGGGTGCATCCTGCTCCAATGCCGGCTCGGTTGGCTCCAGAGGTGGCATGGGATCGGCTAATCCCGGAAAATCAAAACGTTCCCTTTGACATGCATCGGGTTATTTTGGGATTAGTGGACGAAGACAGTTGGTTTCCGATTAAGCCGCTTTTTGCCCAAGAAATCATTGTCGGATTGGCCCATCTCGATGGGCGGCCAATTGGGATTGTAGCCAACCAATCAAAAGTGAAGGGCGGCGTCCTGTTCGGCGACTCGGCAGATAAGGCGGCACGTTTCATCAACCTCTGTGACGCGTTTAACATTCCCCTCCTGTTTCTTGCCGATGTCCCGGGATTTATGATTGGGACCAAGGTAGAGCGGGATGGCATTATTCGCCATGGCGCGAAATACATCGCCGCGGTGAGTGAGGCCACGGTCCCAAAAATTAGTGTCGTGGTCCGCAAAGCCTACGGGGCAGGACTCTATGCCATGGCGGGACCCGCCTTTGGGAGTGACGTGACGATTGCCTTGCCATCAGCGCAAATAGCGGTGATGGGACCGGAAGCTGCGGTTAATGCTGTGTACTACAATAAGATTCACGAATTGGAAGGCGATGCTCGCCGTGCCTATATCCAGGAAAAAGAGCGAGAATACCGGGAAGATATCGATCTATTGCGGTTGGCCTCGGAATTGGTGGTCGATGAGGTGGTGGAACCCAGTCAATTGCGTGACGAGCTGGTTCAACGGTTCCGGTTATATCGCGACAAACGCCGAGAATTTAGTGACCGGCGCCATCCAGTGACCCCGGTTTAGAAATCTTCGATATCGGTGAGGGAGGGATTTTGATGGAATACTGGGATTATCCAGAGGCCGTCTCTCTAAGGGAAGTGGGTCCTCGTGATGGGCTGCAGGCCGAGCCGGTGGTCATGGATACCGCGTATAAGATTCAACTGGTAGACCAATTGTCTCAATCCGGATTACCACGCATTGAGGTGACCTCATTTGTCAGTCCGGAGTGGCTGCCGCAGATGGCGGATGCCGAAGCGGTGATGGCGGGGATTACCCGCCGACCTGGGACCACCTATTCGGTTTTAGTGCCCAATCTTAAAGGGGCGGAACGTGCACTGACCACCTCTCCCGATGAAATGACCGTCTTTTTGTCGGCCAGCGCTACCCACAACATGAAGAACGTCCATCGGTCGATCGAAGATTCTTTGGCTGGGTTTCGGGGCATTATGGAGCGGGTAGCGGGGAAAATTCATGTGTCGGCAGTGATTGTGACGGCATTCGGATGTCCGTATGAAGGCGTCGTGCCAGAAAAAAATGTGATTGAGCTGGCGACCCGGCTCGTCGAGTTGGGCATCACGGAAATTACGTTGGGAGACACGGTAGGGGTAGCCCATCCGCGTCAAGTTTTTGATTTGGTGCACCGATTCATGGCAATGCTACCGGACATCCGGCTCGGCTTGCATTTTCACGACAATCGCGGCACGGCTTTGGCGAACTTAATCGCGGCCCTTACGGCTGGGGCCTCCCGTTTTGAAACGGCTTTGGGGGGCATTGGCGGCTCTCCGTTCTCCCCTGGGGCAGGGGGGAATCTGGCTACCGATGATGCCGTTTATCTCTTGGAGTCGATGGGAGTGCGTACCGGGGTAAATTTGGAACGTCTGATTGCGACCACGGGCCAACTCGTTGAACGGCTAGGACATCCGGTGCCCTCGCGCGTCTATCAAGCTGGAGGCCGAATGATACCGAAGGGAGGGTTGTCGTGAACATTGAAGTGGAGCGTCAGGAGTCTTTGGTGCGCATTGCGATTAACCGACCTGCGGTGCGTAACGCATTGAACACGGAGACGATTCAAGAGCTGATCCAGGCATTTCGGCAATGGGGACAGGATCCCACGGTGCACGCCATCATCCTAACGGGAACCGGCGACAAAGCGTTCTGTGCGGGTGCCGACCTCAGTGAAGTGCGGCAATTGTCTGGAGTGGAGGCCGTGCGCCGATATTTTGGAGGGGTTCGGGAATTGATTCAGATAATGGCCTCTATCCCGACCTTGGTGATTGCAGCGGTGTTTGGCTATACCCTGGCCGGAGGTATGGGATTAGCAGCAGGGGCCGATCTATTGGTGGCTGGATCCGATACCCAATTCGGATTGCCAGAAATCAAAATCGGACTATTTCCAATGGTGGTAATGGCCCCGATCGTGCGACTCATCGGCAAGCGTCGTGCGCTTGAGCTATTAATGAGTGGGCGCATGGTCGATGCCCTCACGATGGAGCAATGGGGGTTTTGTAATCGGGTGGTGGCACCGGATCAAGTGCAGGAGCAAGCGTTGGAGCTGGCTCGCGCTGTGACTCCAGGAAGCTCCACGATTGCTCGACTGGGGAAAGAGGCATTCCGCTGGTCCGAGGATTTGAGCTATGAACAAGCTTTGCATTATTTACAAAACATGGTGTCTCTCGTGGCACTCACGGAGGATTCCCACGAAGGGGTCGAGGCTTTTTCCGAACATCGGTCCCCGAATTGGGCTCATCAGTGACGGGGTGTTTCAGTCTAGTGCAGTCCGTGATGATCAGACAAACATTATGCAGGGCGCCCACTAAATACGGAGTCCGTGAGAGGCAGATCTCTACCGGTTGATCCGGGATCACGGCGCTAAAACCAAGCGTATGCTTGGTTTTAGCGATCCTAGGCCTGGTTCTAAATCGGAGTCATGGAGTAAGAACCTTACGTTCTAGAAGTAAATTTGACAAAATTATTCTATTAGAACTGAATTCTTACGCAAGTCGTTGTAGAATAAAATGGAAGCACCGATGAAAGGAGGACACTAATGGCAGACAATCAGAGTGAGAATCAGCGGGATATTGAGGTCCATTGGCGTGAGGAGGACTATTATGAACCTCCGGAGAGTTTTGTGCAGCAAGCCAATCTTAATGACCCGGACGTGTATCGTCGGTTTGATCTCGAACATTTCCCCGAAAGTTTCATAGAGTACGCAAATCTCTTGGACTGGGACAAGAGCTGGGAGACCGTTCTTGACACCTCGAATCCACCGTTTTGGCGTTGGTTTGTCGGCGGTCGTTTAAACGCTTCGTATAACTGTGTCGATCGTCACTTGCCACGCCACCAGAGTAAGGTGGCGTATTATTTTGTGGCAGAGCGGGAATCCGATCCGATTACGGCGGTGAGTTATCAAGAGCTCTATTGGCGTGTCAATGAGTTTGCGGCATTATTGCGCGACTTTGCTGGCGTCAAGAAAGGCGATCGGGTCACCATTCATATGCCGATGGTGGTGGATTTGCCGGTTGCGATGCTGGCATGTGCCCGCCTCGGGGCTATCCACTCGGTGGTCTTCGGGGGCTTCAGTGGGCAAGCGTGTGCGGATCGCATTATTGATTCCGAGTCGTCACTCCTGATTACGATTGACGGATACTACCGTAATGGCAAATGGCTAGACCACAAAGAAAAAGCCGATGTGGCGGTGACCAGGGCCGCCGAAAGTGGTCAAAAGGTTGACCGTGTTCTGATCTTCGAACGAGATGCGGGTCATTATGGGGGATCGGCCTTGATAGAAGGCCGTGACTTCGTCGTAAACGACCTTCTTCCCCAGTATCGTGGAACCGTGGTTGAGCCGGAATCGATGCCTGCAGAGGATCCGTTATTCCTCATGTATACGTCAGGATCGACGGGAAAGCCGAAGGGCATTCAACATGGGACCGGAGGATATCTCTCTTATGCAGCAGCCACCTGTAAGAATATCCTGGACATTCAGGACAATGACGTGTACTGGTGCATGGCGGATATTGGCTGGATTACCGGCCACTCCTACATCGTGTACGGCCCCCTGGCCCTCGGAGCTACCTCGGTATTGTATGAAGGGGGCCCCACGTATCCCGACGCCGGCCGTCCTTGGCGGATTGCTGAACGTCTTGGGGTGAACATTTTTCACACCTCGCCGACGGCTATCCGAAGCTTGCGTCAACATGGAGACGCTATTCCTAGGCGTTATGCCTACCACTTTAAGCTGATGGTTACCGTGGGAGAGCCCATCGAACCTGACGTGTGGCGCTGGTACTATAACGTGGTAGGGAAAGGCGAAGCGGCCATTGTAGATACCTGGTGGCAAACCGAGACCGGAGGATTTTTGTGTAGTACGGTGCCGGCGTTGCAAGCCATGAAACCGGGTAGTGCTGGCCCCGGAATCCCGGGTATTCATCCGGTGGTCTATGACGATGAAGGTAATGAAGTGGTTCCGGGATCCGGTGAAGGCGGTAACATTTGCATCAGAAACCCTTGGCCAGGAATCTCTCAGACCATTTGGAAGGATCCCGAACGGTTCGTTCGCACTTATTACGGAAAATATAATAAGAACCCCGAGAGTCACGATTGGCGGGATTGGCCATACATGGCGGGAGACGGGGCTATGTTGGCGTCAGATGGGTACTTTCGAATTTTGGGCCGGATCGACGACGTCATTAATGTGGCGGGTCATCGGTTAGGTACTAAAGAATTAGAGTCAGCCGTGTTGCAAGTCCCCGAAGTTGCCGAAGCTGCTGTGGTTGCGGCTTATGATGATATCAAAGGGAGCATTCCAGAAATCTATGTGTCGGTCCATGCGGGAACCACGGCGGATAGTAGTTTGTCCCAAAAGATTGTGGATGCCATCGTGCGTGAAATTGGTCCGATTGCGCGGCCACGCCACGTGTGGGTAGTGCCTGATCTACCGAAGACCCGATCGGGCAAGATTATGCGCCGGATCTTGGCATCCATCTCAGATCATCGAGAGATTGGGGACGTGACGACGCTGTCCAACCCGGAAGTGGTTGAGATTATTCATCAGCTCGTCGGTCCCTGAGCCGGACTACGGTCCGGTAGTTTAGCCAATTAAATACGGAGAGAGGGATATTAATGTCGGCGAAACTTGGAAATCCAGCACCCTTGGGATTGGCAGGGTTTGCTTTTACAACGTGGATGCTTAGCATGATTAACGCAGGATGGTATGATTCTAAAAGTCTTGGCATGGTCATCGCGTTGGCGATGGCCTATGGAGGCTCGGCACAGTTGGTGGCGGGCGTATTAGAATTCCGTCGGGGAAACACCTTTGGCACCGTCGCATTCTTTTCTTACGGGGCTTTTTGGTGGTCTTTTGCCCTGTTCGCGCATTACTTTGGGGCCACAGTGCCTGCCTCGTTTGTGGGATGGTACCTTTTTATGTGGGGTGTCTTTACATTCTACATGTGGGTGGCGACATTTCGTGCCAACATGGCACTACAATTGGTGTTTTTAGCCCTATGGTTGACCTTCGTCCTGCTTGCGATTGGTGCGTGGGGGGTAAGCGGAATGACGGTGGTTGGCGGCTATCTTGGACTCATTACGGCGATTCTCGCTTTTTACCTTTCGGCGGCAGAAGTAATTAATGAGGCGTTTGGACGGTCCGTATTACCGGTTGGACCTTTCAATAAGCCTGTTGCGGAGTCGTTGAATCAAAGTGCCTAATAGGGCGTTTGGGGGCGTGCGATGGAGTAGTCTTCAAAGCTGCCCCTAGTAAAGATCGATGACAAAAATGGCGTGTGAATTGGCTACCAATTCCACGCCATTTTGCATTGAGATGAATGGGGTCAGATGGGGAATCGCCTTAGGCTGGGTCAGACTTTTTTAACACCCGAAACGCCAGACCGCCACGTCCATCCCATGATATTGCCTGCAATGACCAATGCTAAAGCCGGTAGGAAGAGATAGGGGGTCATGGAAATTTCGTTCAGGATTAAAAGAAGAATTCCGATGCCGACAACAATTTTGACCAGGAGGACGGCGCGGCGAATAGCGTAGATGATGAGAATAATGGAGATGCCGAGGATGATGGGAGAGTAATGCGTAATGGTGTTGACCCAGGGCGGTAAGGCGGTGGTGGTCGACATACCCATCATGCTTGTCGACGCAGACGCGCCAATGGTTCCTAGTAGGGCAGGAAATAGGGAAAACATCATCGCGGAACAACTGACTACAGTTCCGAGGACGCCTGCTACCGCTCCCGCTTGCTCATTTTTTACCATGTGGTAGGAACCCTCCTTCACTGAGCTCGATAAGCATAGACACCTTGGCTTGAGTATCTTCCTGCCTCTTTTTTTTGTCAAACTTAAAAATGGGCAGTACCCCCTCTTGAATAATCCTGGGATTTCGGCTTATAATAACATTACAAACAAATGTTTTATATGCGAAAGAAGGGCATTTTCTTGGGGATTATCTACTGGCAACTAGGACATTTGACTCGAGAGCATGCCTCACGCCCCTTAGGGCCTTTTGTAGTGCTTCAAGGAGATCGGGTATTTGATACAGACGCCCAAGGATGGGACCTTGGGGTACGTGCCGGAATGCTATTAAAGGAATTAAAGTGGCGATATCCGCAGGCAGTCATGGTGCCATGGCAAGATCTGCATTATCAAGCGGGGCATCGTGAACGGATGCGTTGGCTCCAGCAACATGCGGTGTCCTATTTTCAGGAGGATCCTCGTGAGGGATGGTGGGAATGGCCTCGAATTCAACCACAAGTTTTAGAATCGTTGATGGCAGAAGTGATACCACGATGGGCTTTGCGAGCCGATATCGGTGTGGCCAGTCATCCAATATTAGCGCAATGGGCTTGCGACCAAGGCGATTTTCTAGGTCTAAAAACTTGGTCTGTTAAAGGGGTGCGAGTATTTGTTATTCATCCACAAGAAGAATCTACATATTGGCCTCGGGTTCCCCTAGAGTATGTTGAGTCACGATGGCCGAAGCGAGTTTATGAGTGGAGACGTCGTGGCTGGACACAGGTGGGAGATGTGCCGGGGTTATTAGAGCAGGTTCATGCATTGCCAGTAAGCACTCAGATGAGACCCGCGTCGATTCGTATTACGCGACCCTTAGAGGGAGGAGTCGAGCAAGGATTAGGGGAAGTCATGGCACAAATCGCGCAAGAATTAGTCGACCGACTCCGACAAGAAAACCAGGGAATGGCACATTTGCGTCTGATCTGGGAGACATCACAGGGCATGGAAACACGTGAGAGATATTGGCCGGAGTCGGTCGCTGAGCGAGTCCGAATTATTAGTCGGGTATTGACACTCTTGAAGGTTTTGCCGGCAGCGCCTCCGGATAAAGTCATCTTGGAAGTGGATGACCCAGAACGTGTCAAAGCCCAACAATTAAATTTGTGGAAAATGGATAAAAAAAGTCGGACGAATGCCATGGAGCGTCTTTCGAATTTTGACATCCCTCGACGAGAACTTCATTTACAATTCTGGGATATTTGGCGAATGCGGGAATCCCAAGCGCCATGAAAACCCTAGAAAAAGTGTGGGTTCGTCGCCAAGTGCCGTATGCCTTTGTTTGGAGACAGCAATATGTATCGATTGTCAGAGTACTGGACTATTGGCGAGACGTCGGGGAATGGTGGCGAGGGGAGCCTGAATTATGGTTCTGGAGAATTCAAGGACAAGCGGACAGTGTGTTTGAACTCGCCTGTAACCCCCAAACGCATCAGTGGTGGATGTATCACGTCTATGATTGAGGAGGCTCCTGTGATGGCCAAAATTATTCCGTTTCCGAACGCGAGCGAATGTACCGAAATACCGAGAGTGCAAGGCCCTATGTTGACGATTGGGCGACACCATTATCGAATTCGTCCCCATTCCCTCGTGGCTTCTGTTTGGCGTTGGATGGAAGAATTGTGGGAGGAGTAGAACTCCATACACACTCGGCTTTTTCCTTTTTGGCAGGCGCTTCGACACCCAGACAACTGGTGGCTGAAGCGGCTATTCGGGATATTGGAACACTGGCATTAACCGACACGTTTCGGTTATCGGGAGTGCCAACCTTTTTGGAGGCCGCATCGGAAGTCGGCATTAAGGCGATTGTAGGGGCCGAAATCATGGTTGAAGATCTCGGTCAGTTGGTGTTGCTGGTGCCTCAAACGGAATCCTATGTCGATCTCACGCGACTCCTCACGGAAGCGTTATTAAGCTCCCCGAGAAAACAGCCCCGTGTGCGTTGGGAGA
>JAKADJ010000036.1 GCA_021820645.1 Bacillota bacterium | reverse complement strand
CCGATGCAGTGGTCATCGGTAAGGCCCGGCGAAAAATTGACCATAACCGAGTCCAGGAGGGTCGGCAGTGGATTGGCTTAGTTTGTTTCAGGAGCCACCACTCGATGGCCACTGTGATGAGAGTGCCAATGACTCCTAATACGGGCACTGCCTCAAGGTTTCTTGGGCTGTGAATGATGAGAAAGACTAAGCCGACCCGGATGATTGTCCCGATGATATTGGCACCGGCATTGAAGTCTGTGCGTTGGATGCCCGCACTAGCCCACTGAGGCGAAAGTGAATTGATTAGTACTTGCAGACCGGATATAAGCAAAATAGCCCTGAGGGTCGGTGCCACCGTAAATATCGGCGTAAGGGACCAAAGGAGAGTATAGCTACCTAGGGACAAGATGCCCGTCAGCATCATTACGTCACCCACAATAAGTCCTTGTTTCTCATCGTCATCGTGAAGTTGTGAAATTTCTCTGGTGGCCAGGATGGGGATTCCTAAGGTCGAGGCCAATCCAAAGTAGGATGTAATGGCGGCCGTAAATCCCAGGACGCCGAAGTCTACCGGGCCCAACACGTGAGCCATGTAAATGGTGGCAAATAAACTCATCACACTTTGCAGTATTTTGCCCACCGTGAGGACCCCGGCTCGCCGGGCCAGCGAAAGGTTACTTTCGATTACCATGGGATCATCCTTTCCCGGCATCATGACTCCATCGTATCGTGGGCTTTAGACGGACACATCACCCTCGGAAGATGAACCTATCCGTCACCCTATACTTCTGACTAGACTAGTGTTGCCGAGCCGGCTTATGGTGGCCTTGGGAGGTGAACACTCTGCGGATTTTGTTTATGAGTGCGGCGGTGGGAGGGCGCGGAGGTATCGAGAGGGTGACGACACTGGTGGTGGGCGAAATGCGGGAACGTGGGCATCATGTGGCCATCCATCTATTCGGGCCCTCAAGAAATCCGGGATGGGAAGAAAACCTTGAAGAGAGCTACGTGGGACCCCAGCAACGACACAGCAATTTTGTGTGTCGGTGGTTGCATGTATTATGGTGGGCCACTGGCAGCATTCGGGCCTTCGATCCTGATCTGGTAATTGGGATGACCCCGTCGGCCCTGGTTGTCAGTCGAGTGGTTAGGCTGCTTATTCGATCGCGGTACCAAATTTGGTCGTGGCTGCATGAGGCGATGTCTCAACTGGAACATGGATGGGGAGTCCGGTGGGCCGATGCCCATTTGGCGATTTCGACCGGATTGGGTCAGGATATTGCGGAGACAGTGGGGGCGAGCGATAACGTATATGTGGTGTATAACCCTACGGTCCCCGCCCCTATACAACCGCGCCCTGGATTAAACGACGGGGTTCATTTTGTCTATATTGGGAGATTGGACAATTCGGTTAAGCGTATTGAAGATATTCTTCTGGCCTTATCTTCGATACGGGAACCATGGCGGCTGACCATTGTGGGTGATGGGGAAGACCGCCACATTCTGGTCGATTTGGCCGCACGCCTCCACATTTCGGATTCGGTGCAATGGGTCGGATGGTCCCACGACCCATGGTCAGCAGCAGGAACCGTGTCGGCACTGATTCTGGCATCTATTTCGGAGGGGTTTGGTGTCGTGCTCGCTGAAGCATTGACAAGGGGAGTACCCGTGGTGGCCAGCGACTGTCATCATGGGCCACGAGATATCGTACTACCCAACCTCAACGGATGGCTGTATCCACCAGGTGATGTGGCCGCCCTGCAGGCCATCTTGTTGCGAATTGTTAAGGACCCGTACCAACTTCCCGACCCTTACACGGTTAAAGCCACCGCAGCGCGATTTTATTTAGCCCGAGTAGTCGACCGGATGCTCGACGCGGTCACGACGTTCACGGCGACAATATCGTCATGAACAGTCCACGCAGAGAATATGCCACGGGCTACCACCAGGTACGATTAGAGAGGTGGCATGTTTTGACACACCTCGGTTATGATAGGTAGGTAATTCCATCCATGTTGTGGGTGATCTAGGAGACTGGGAGGGACACATATGGAACTGCGGTACTTAGGAACTGAGGGGCTTCAAGTCTCTGCGATGGGCCTTGGGACGATGGGGATGTCGGATTTTTATAGTGGTCGCGATGACGACGAATCCATTCGCACTATCCATCGCGCCTTAGAATTGGGTGTCACCCTAATTGACACCGCCGACATGTACGGACCGTTTACCAATGAGGAGTTGGTGGGTAGAGCCATTGCGGGACATCGGGATGCGGTGGTACTCGCAACCAAGTTTGGCAATCAACGGACGTCCGATGGGAAATTTGTGCGGGTCAACGGGACACCGGAATATGTGAAGAAGGCTGCCGAAGACTCCTTGAGGCGCCTTAAGGTGGACGTTATTGATCTCTATTATTTACACCGTGTAGATCCCACAGTTCCCATCGAAGAGACCGTAGGCGCCATGGCCCAATTGGTCTCTGACGGCAAGGTGCGCTTCTTGGGATTATCCGAAGCGGCCCCGCAAACCATTCGACGGGCTCACCAGGTGCACCCGATCAGTGCGCTGCAGACCGAATACTCATTATGGAGTCGGGATCCGGAAGATGCCATATTGCCCACCGTACGAGAACTCGGAATAGGGTTTGTGGCCTACAGTCCACTCGGCCGAGGATTTTTAACCGGGCGGTTTCAAAAACCCGAAGATTTACCAGAAGACGACTATCGCCGCAACCAACCGCGATTTCAGGGGGAGAACTTTGAAAAAAACCTAGCATTGCTGCGGCGTATTGAAGCCATGGCTCGTGAGATCGATGCCACTCCTGCACAACTGGCCCTCGCCTGGGTCCTCGGTGCGGGACCCGATGTGGTGCCGATTCCCGGGACCAAAAAACGCCAGTATCTCGAAGAGAACCTGAAGGCCGTCAGCATTCACCTCTCAGCCATGGACCGCGAGCGGATTTCCGATGTCATACCAAAAGGTAAGGCCGCTGGCTTACGCTATCCAGACATGAGCACCGTGGATCGGTAATAAAGGGTAGTCGGATATGGCCTCGCTATAATTGGTACAAAACCTCCGTCACATCGTGAGGTTAGGTAGATCAGGGGGGTTACGATGCGAAACCAATGGAATCCTGGCAACCCGTTTCCTTGGTATCAGGAGATGTTGGCCAGTCATCCGGTGTGGCGGGATGAAGAGGGGAGCGTCCATGTCTTTGGATATGATAACGTCTCCACCGTGTTGTCCGATTACCATCGCTTTTCCTCGAACTTTGGTGGGGATGACGATCTGCACCACCCGATCAGTCAGAGCCTTATCGCAACGGATCCGCCGCGGCACCGGGCCCTTCGTGCCCTGGTGTCGCAAGGATTTACGCCCAAGACCATCACAAAACTCAGGCCCCGAATCCAGGAAATCGCTAGCGAACTGGTGGATGCGATGGCCGAACCTTCCAGCGACATTATTGCGGCATTGGCTTACCCCCTACCGGTGATCGTGATCGCCGAGCTGCTTGGCGTGCCGGCCGAAGATCGGGAACAGTTTAAACGATGGTCGGATGCGATGGTTTCAGGAGTGCGTGAAGCTGAGCAGTCCCAAAGTGTGCAAGCCGGAGCGGCTCAAGTGGCCGATCCGCAACGCGAAATGGCCCAGTATTTTCTTGAAATGATTGAATGGCGGCGCAAACACCCAGGCCAGGATTTGATCAGCGATCTGCTACGGGCCACCCTCGAGGGGGAACACTTGACGTCGGGTGAGCTCTTAGGATTTTGTGTGCTGTTGTTGGTAGCCGGAAATGAAACGACCACCAATCTCATTGGTAATGCGGTGGATACGCTGATGGACCATCCTGAAGCGTTTCATCAAGGCCCCCATGCCCCCGAGGAATGGGGTCCACTTATTGAGGAGGTGTTGCGGTTCCGGTCACCAGTGCAAAGCATGTACCGGATATGCCGCGTGCCGACGCAGTTGGGCGGCGTCGAATTGGCGCCGAAAGACCCGTTGGTGGCGTGGATAGGCGCTGCTAACCATGACCCGTCGCAGTTTAAAGACCCTGAGGAATTTCTGCCGAACCGCGCTCCCAACCGGCATATTGCGTTTGGACACGGTGTGCACTTTTGCCTTGGAGCTCCTTTGGCGCGGCTTGAAGCTAGTATTGGTTTGGCGACGCTCTACACCCGATTTCCAAATCTCGTGCGTGCCAACGGAGATCCCCCACGTCCGGTTCCGTCGAGTATTGTGTATGGCAAGGAATGGTTGCCGGCTAGCTTGCGGTGAAGGGGTAAAACCCTTCGGGGTCGGCCCGGGAGCTAAGGGCTGGAGGTCTTTTTGTTGCGGCTGGTGATCAGGACGTGAATGATCAGCCAGAGTCCTCCGAGGCGAATTGCCACGTCGGCCAGATTAAAAATACCGGGCCAGCCGCTAATGCGGATGAAATCAGTGACCCGCCCCGAATGGATGCGGCTTACTACATTTCCAAGGGCGCCGCCCGCCATCACCGCTAGGGGAATCTGAAGCGACTTGAGGGTGAGTGCCAACCAAAACAATATGATAGTTCCCAGGACCCCGACGATGGTCACAAAAAATGGCCATTGCGACCCGATCCCTAAGGTCGCACCGCGGTTGAAGAGGAGCTCCATGCCGAGAACCGGGCGCACCAGCCACGTTTCGTGCCCCAGTGGGACAGATTGACGGGCCCACCACGCGGTCAGTTGATCGATGGCGGCGATGCTCACCCCAATGGGAATCACCCTCGACAGATTTGGGTGGGAAGGTTTTCGCATCACGTCACGCCTTTCTCCGGTGTTTTGGCGGGTTGAGCACGCAGGATCGATCAAAAGAGGCCCGAAGACAAGTCTGACCCGGGGCCCCTTTTGATCAGGTTGGTTGATGCCTAGGCCAGATCTTGGTTAGACTCGGGCGTTCCAGTCTCTCTGCGTTGGGCCGTGGTGAGCCGGGATGCGACACCCCAGGGGAGAAAAATGAGAAGACTCACTACCACAACGACGCCACTACCCACGTCGACATTGAACGCGTTGAGTTTACCAACGCCCCCAATATAGGTCATGAAGGTTAGGAAAAGGATATAGACCATGTACCAGACTGAATTCCCGAGCCCTTCCTTGACTCTATAAATCACACCAAAGACCAGGGCGAAAATCGTGAGCAAGATGGTCGCATAGGGGACCGATGGCCAGCCACTCCAATACACAATGAGCGAAGCGGATGCGAACGCGACGTAGGCCACCAACTTACCCGCCTTGAGGGATCCGGGGACGCCTTGGCGTCGAATCGCCAGCATCACGACGGGATTGACCGCAAACCCTAGATATCCCGCCACCACCGCGTCGCTAATGAGGCTATAAATCGAGGGAAGTGGTGCCGCCAGATAAGCCAAGATGGCCCCAACTGCCGTGAACACGATCAGTGACCACACCGGAACCGCAAACTGTTGGTTCAGATCCTTCAGACGACGGCTGACGATGCCTGTCCGACTCATGGCAAACAAAATCCGACTTCCACCTCCCTGGTAGATGTAGCCAGTGACAAACGGGCCAATAATCGCAATGATCGCGGTAATCACGATGAGCCACCCAAGATTGGCTTTGCTCGCGATCGTGAGAAAAGGATTGCCGGGGATGTCTACGACAGATTTCCAGGCCCCCGGATGAATCTTCAATTGACGCCAATTAAGCGCCGCCAAAAATGCGATCGCCAGCAACAGATAAATAATGGTTTGACCCAGGACCACCCACAAGATGGATTGGCCAATGGTTTTTTGGTGGCGCACTTCTTCCGCATAATCGGGAATGATTCGGATGCTACCGAAGGCAAACATACCAAGCGGTATCGCGGCAAATATACCGCCCACGCCAAAGGGGGTGAATCCACCGAAATGGCCAAAGTTGCCGAAATGGGCAAAGGTCATGAAGCCAATTGCAGCGACCACGTAGAGCACCAGTTTCACGCCACCAAAAACGTTGGTCGATTGGGAGAAAAACTTAATGCCGTAATAATTAAAGGGGAGAAACAGCACCATGAGGACAACCCCGACTAAGGCGCCCTCGGTGGTAGGATTGCCGGAGGCTGTTAAGAAATGCGGGTAAAAGTAGTCTAAGCCTTCAACCGTGGCCAGGGCTTCTATCGGAGGAATAAACAAATACCAAATGAGGTCAGCAAAGGCATTAATCATATTGGTGGCCCGCCCATAGCTATAAAGACTATAGCGGCTGGGTCCGCCTGCCTCGGGATAGATCCGACTTAAATCGACGTAGGTCAGTCCCACAAAAAGATACATGATGGAGCCAACAATCCAAGCGAGGATAATCCCAGGTCCGGCCAACGCGGTCATTCCGGCGGTACTAAATAAGACCCCCGTACCCACCGCTCCCGCTACACCGAGAATGATTAGATCGAACAAGGTTAACTCGCGTTTTAGGCGATTCATCTCTCACGCTCCTCATAATGCGATTCAGCCAAGCGGCTACACTCTGTGCCCTGCGCCGTACTCGCATTGGGTAGTTTGGATAGTTCTGGTATTTATTATACAAGATAGAAGGATGGGCGGCGCCCGTAGACTCGCCGAATGTCTCAGCAGCGGTTAAAATAGGGGTATACAAGAAAGGGGAAGGCCATGCACCTCGATTTGCAAGTGGAGCAATTCTTGAAACAAGTGCAGAGTATGGGCAATCCCCCGCTGCATCAGTTGCAACCGATCGATGCTCGTCGACGATTT
Source organism: Bacillota bacterium (assembly GCA_021820645.1). The sequence continues at coordinate 6,670 of JAKADJ010000036.1, read as the reverse complement.
TCTCAAGGCGCCAAAGTTTTGGCCACGACCGTTCGGCCAGCGGAGTTAGAACGCGTCGATGATGTTTCTTGCCCCACGCGGCACGGGCCGATTCCGATTCGCCTTTATATTCCACAAGGGATCGGGCCCCATCCGTTGATGGTTTTTCATCATGGGGGAGGTTTTGTTCTCGGAGACCTCGACAGTTATGATCATGTAGCCAGCGCCTTGGCAGAACGCACCCGCTATGCAGTGGCCTCGATCGAGTATCACCTCGCGCCTGAGGCCAAGTTTCCGCAGGCCATCGAGGAGTGCTACGACGCCTTGCTGTGGTTAGCGGCCGAGGCGCATCACAGATGGGATATCAAATCCGAAGGGATCGTCGTAGCCGGGGACAGTGCCGGAGGCAATTTAGCGGCGGTGATGGCCCAATTGGTTCAGATCTATGGGGGACCTTCTCTGGCCGCCCAAGTGCTCTATTATCCGGCCATCGACATGGCGACGGTGACCGAATCAAAAAGACTGTTCGCGACGGGGCTCTTTTTGGAGTGGGAGGACATCATGTGGTTCGGTCAGCACTACCTGACCACTGCAAAGGATGGGGAATCCCCTTTAGCATCTCCAATCCGTTGCACGGACCTCACGGGATTGCCACCGGCCCTGGTGGTCACCGCTGAATATGACCCATTGCGTGATGAGGGCGAGCAGTATGCAACGGCTTTATCTGTGGCGGGTGTCCCGGTCCGTCAGATTCGCGTCCCGGGTATGGTTCACGGATTTCTTTCGGTTCCGTTTTTGAACGCAGCACAAGAGATATTGTCCATGACGCACGAGTTTCTTTGGGGCTTGACCAGTTAGTCCGGCATACGGCGTTAGTTAGTGGGGAGGACAACATGCATGACATCCGTACTGTTTATCAGACATGGAGAAAGTGAAGCCAACCTGGAAAATATTTTGGTATCACATCATGACGATCCGGGGCTAACTTCCGAGGGCCGGCGCCAGGCGACATTTGCTGCGTCACGGTGGCGGTCGGCGTCGATCACGGCCCTCTATTCAAGTCCCCTAAGGCGGGCCCGAGATACTGCGGCGGCATTCCTCGAACACCATAGACAGTTGTCGGTGATGCTTGACACAAGACTGCATGAAATCGGACTAGGCCATTGGGATGGACGGCGAATTCCCGACATCGAACGGGAAGAGGGGGACCGATACCGAAGATGGAAGGACGATCCAGAACTTGGGGCGCCGGGAGGCGGGGAACCTCTGAGTTCTGTAGGGCGACGCCTTACCGAGTTTCTCAGCGACATCCGGGAGCAATATCCCGATGGATTAATCGTCGCGGCGACTCATGCGGACTGTCTCAAGGCTTTGGTCTTGCAAACCCTTCATGCCCCATGGTCGTCCGCAAAATGGCTTCATTTCACCAATGTAGCGGGTGTGTACCTGCAATGGCGCGATGACAACTGGAACATACTGGGCTATCCAATTACCGCAATACCGGATGCCCAATAAGATGGTGGTGACCGGACCGCCACCTTTATCGTGGGCCTTAAAGAGGACGGTCGCCTCGTCACGACATTGTCGGGTGATACCGGGGGAATGGAGTGGCCCAGGTTGGTGAAACTTTTGGGTTCCGTTCAATCCGGTAGCCCTATCCTTGTTGCCGCATTAGCGGTTGTCAAAGGGTTTATGTTAGGAGAGCGTTCCCGACCTAAAGACCGCGCCATGTCATCGGTGACTCTAGTCAGTACCAATCCCGATGTGGACTTCGAGACGCCTCCTGGGAAACGACCCGCATCCAATTTGACACGGACAATTCAATTCGGGTTGACGACGCTACTCGTCTTGAGCTTCGAGGGTATGAGCGGGGATGGTTCCCATGCGCCCCGCTTGGTAATCTTCGAAGGCCTGGACAATCTCATCATGGGTGTTCATTACAAAGGGCCCGTAGGTGGCAATGGGCTCCTTTATCGGCTCCCCGCCTAATAACAAGATCTCGAGCCTCTCGCCCGGACCCATCGGGTGCCGACTGGATCCGATGCTGAGCGCGGTGCCAGATCCCAGTTGGGCACCTTGGCCTTCGTGAATTAGAACTTGGTCTTTGCCAATAGTGCCGGACCCGGATAAGACATAGGCCAAGGCATTGAACTGGGATGGCCAGGGCAATCGGACCTGAGCTCCGGGTTCGAGACTCGCATGGACCACGGTGACTGGAATCCAGGTAATGCCGGGTCCCTTGATGCCTCCGAGGTCACCGGCAATCACGCGCAACAAGGTGTCCGCATTGGAGGAGGTAGCCAATGTGACCTGACTCGCTTCCAGGCTCTGGTAGCGAGGAGGGGTCCATTTGAGGCGGCTGGGGAGATTGACCCATAGCTGGAATCCATGAAAGAGACCGCCGGATTTGACCAATTCTTCTGGAGGCAACTCGTCATGCAAGATGCCCGAGCCAGCGGTCATCCATTGGGTTGACCCATTGCTAATCAGCCCGCCGCCCCCTTGTGAGTCTCGATGCCGCATGGCGCCGTCGATAATATAGGTCACGGTTTCAAATCCTCGATGCGGATGCCATGGCGCTCCTTTCGGTTCACCGGGGGCGTACTCGACCGCGCCCATGTGGTCGAGTAACAAAAATGGGTCAGACTGACGAAAGCCGATGTCACGGCTGGGGAACGGACGTCGAACGGGGAAGCCCGCGCCTTCTAGTAGGCTTGGAGCTGTTGTGATGGTGGTAACGGGCCGTTCGACAGCGTCGGTGTCAGGCTCGGGAACCCTTGGTAAAGACAGCCAATTAGGATGTGACACTGCAGGCATAGCCAGAACCTCCCTCGAAGATCGATAATATAGGATAACAAGGGTGCTATCATTTTAATCCACGGAAGCACCAGAATATCGCTAACCTAAATTCTTACTGGGGGTTTGTCAAGAGGGTAGGTATAATAGAACGAGAGAAAGGGAGGGAGAAGCCGATGGAACGTGCCGAATTGTGTCCCAAGTTCTCGGAGACCTTTACCTTATTGAGTAAACGCTGGGTAGGCTTGATCTGGGAAGTTCTCTTGGCGGGTCCGCGGCGATTTGGAGAAATTCACGACAGCATTCCCCAAATCAGTGATCGGATGCTGGCGGAGCGGCTCAGAGATATTGAGGCCGCCGGTATCGTGACCAGGACTGTGGTGGCGTCGGTCCCGGTGCAGGTAACCTATACGTTAACGCCCAAAGGCGAGGCATTTCGTCCTGTGCTCCAAGCCATCCATGCATGGGCCGACGAGTGGGTCGCATCCCAACTCTAAACTCCTTGCGTGCCTTCATCCCATCATGGTTCATGGAATCGCAGTAGCCTAAGAATTAGGTTTTCGGCTGGTTAGAATGCTATGCTACACAATGGGTCCGTACTCTTTATCCAAGGGGGCAGGATGGTGCCAGACGAGGCCGATGGTCGAGCGTCCCACGGCGAAAGCCTAGAAGAAATGATTCCAAGTGTCCTGGACGAGGTTCCCGCTCCTATTGCTTTTGCCAATCGGGCCGGTGATGTGATCTTTTCGAATCGGGCCTTGCGACAATTAAGCGCGTCGATTTCGCGCACCAATGACCTGCTAACCGAATGGCTGTCTACCGGGGACCTCCCGACCGTGGTGGAAGTCAGCACCAGATTTTTTCAAGTGCGGAAAGTAAACCTAGGCCCTCCGCTGGGAGGCGCTCTTCACATTGGGACCGATGTTACCCAGCTCATGACTTCAAAAGCTCTCTATCAGGTATTAACATCCGTTTACCGCCTGATCACCCAAGGTTCCGACCGGGCTACTCTGTTTACCGGTACCGTCGAGGTGCTGGCTCAAGAGGTTCCGATTGAAATGACCTGGATTGGGGAAGTTGACGTGATCCGGGGAGGCGTCCAGGCTGTGGTGGCACGATCTCGCAATGCGGCCTTGACCCGCTATGTCGAAGAACGTCAAATCCGCTTAGACGACGCGCGCGATCAGGTAGGGCCGATCCTCCGCGCCATCCGCCTAAACCGCCCCGACGTGGTGCAAGATACGTTGGAGGACCCGGGGTTAGCCCCGTTTCGGGAACGGTATGAAGCTATGGGGATTCGAAGCATCGCGGTTTGTCCCGTCCGGCGTAGTGGCCGAGTCACCCATGTGTTGGTGACCTATGGGCGGCGGCCCAACTTTTTTTCCGATGAGGTCATAGAACTCCTTGAGCGGGTGGCTGATGGCCTTAGCTTTGGGCTAGCCAATTATGAACGGGCTCAGGCGTTAGAAAGTTTGGCACTCAAAGATTCCGTAACCGGGTTGCCGAATCGTGTCAGCTTTCTCGATCAATTGGCCCGCGCTATCGACGCCATCCCACTGACAGAGATTATGGTTGTGGCATATATGGACCTTGACGGTTTTAAAGCCATCAACGATACCTACGGGCATGCGGCGGGGGATGAGGTGCTGAGAATTGTGGCCCGACGTGTTCAGGACACGATCGGGGAGCGGCATGTCATGGGACGCCTCGGGGGCGATGAATTTAGCCTTTTGATTCGAGGCGACTCCCCAGATGCAGTAGCAAAAATTCTCGAACGCGCGTTGGAAGCAGTGGAACAACCCATCTCCTTAAATCATCAACCTGCACGGCTCTCTGCGAGTATTGGTGTAGCAATTTTCCGTCACGACGGTAATTCTCCCGACCTATTACTGCGTCTTGCGGACATGGCGATGTACCAGGCGAAGGCCGCGGGCAAAGGTTGCTTTCGGTGGTTTAATGATATGTTTCCCCGTGGGGATATTCAGCATTCCTCATAAATGCAACCTAGGGTGTCGGCGTGGCTGCTCAGGGCCGCGACGCATACGCCAGATTTAGCTAGGATTCAGGCTCTACACAGGAGATCTCAAGGTTGGCCGGATATGCTAGCCTCATGAAAACCTTAAGCGCTCAACCCACCGACAACGTAATTGACGTAAATCTCATCGATAAGCTTCCTTTAACGCGCCTCCACTGGTTCTGGCTTGGGCTGGCTGCCTTGGCATGGCTGATGGAGTCCTATGATATTGGGCTTATCGGGGTAGTCCTGGGCCCGTTGCAACATCTGTGGCATCTGGGTGGTTCCGAAGTCGGGATCATTGTGGCTTCGGGAACTATCGGGGTGGCGCTAGGCGTGTTGCCCGCAGGACGTCTAGCGGATAAAGTCGGGCGAAAGCGCGTGATGGTACTCGCTTTGATTGAATATTCAATGGCCACCGTGTTGACGGCGTGGTCACCAGATTGGCAGTGGTTTGTAGCATTACGGCTGGTCGCCGGTATTGGTTTGGGCGCCATGTTTCCATTGCCCTATACGATGATTGCCGAACTAAGTCCGATCGGATCTCGTGGTCGGATGGCCGGTATGTTGGACGCGTCGTTGTCGTTCGGATATTTCATGGCTCCGTTGGCTGCTTTCACCGCGACGCGTCTAGCGTCGGGGCCGATGGCGTTACACATCCTCTTTTTCATTGGCGGCGTGGGATTTTTCATCGCCGTGTTGGTGGCCAAATACTTGCCGGAATCGCCACGATGGCTGGCATTTAACGGGCGCACCGCCGAAGCAGAACTTATATTGCATCGCATGGCGACATCGTCTCGGGGTCGAACCCCCGGTGGTCAATCCCGGGTGCCGAGGCCAGCCGCAGCCCCTGTTTCGCGAGAGCCCAAAGGTATTCTTAGCTCAACGTATCGAAGGCGTACGGTAATGCTATGGATAAGTTTTCCGGCGATCCTCTTCATGTTCTACGCCATCATGACGTTTATGCCCATGATACTGGCTCGAGAAGGACTCTCGGTGGCCGAGGTTGATATGGTGGCCGCTATCATCATGGGATCCAGTATTCCCGGAAAGTGGGCAGAATCGTGGTTGGTAGAGCGAGTCGGTCGTAAACCCGTGATTGTCGGTTTTTCCCTCATCGCAGCCTTCGCGGCATTGGTGTTTCCGCTAATGCACGGGATATTAGGCTGGCTCCTCGTTGGCCTTGCGTTTTCGTTTTTTGGCATTGCGGTGGATCCTGCTATGAAGATTTATGCAGCCGAACAATACCCAACTGAAATGCGTGGCACCGGTGTAGGATTTGCCGAAGCATGGGCCCGGTTACTTGGTGGCGCCCTTGCACCTTATATCATGGCGATCTGGCTCTCACGAGGAGGAATTAGTATCAGTTTCGATTTTATTGCTGGAGTTGCGGTTGTGGGCGCGATAGCGGTCGCGTGGTTGGGTTCAGAAACCCGGGACCGAAGCCTGGAGTATCGATTCCGTCAAGACTTTGTTGTCGGCTCCGCAGTGTCGGCCAAACATTAACGATATTGGAGAAAGGGAGAGGTGATGCAGATGGCGAATGCAGTCAATGCGATCGAGGCAATCTTACTCAATAAGGCCAGAAGCTTATCTCATAAGCCATTTTTAGTGGTTCCGGGAGATAAGGGGAGGCCGACCACGATACTATCTTATACGCAAATGGTAGAGGAGGTCGCATGGCTTGGCGCGGCGCTTAGGAGTCACGGCATTCATCGGGGTGACCGGGTAGGGATTCAACTTGCGGATCCGGACCAGTTTGTCGTGGCCTGGTTTGCCGTTTTGGCCGTGGAAGGCGTAGCGGTCCCGATATCCCCAGAGGCGCCCCACACCGATGTTTATAGGACCTTGTCTCGAGTAACGGCCACGACGCTGTTGCAG
>JAKADJ010000035.1 GCA_021820645.1 Bacillota bacterium | reverse complement strand
GGTAACGCGCTTGAGGAATAACTTCTGGCATCACTTATGCCCCCTGTTTTTTCTGCCCTGGCTTTCAGTATAGAACTTTCTCGAACATTTTGCGTGCAAAGAGATCTCGGGCCCAGAGTGTATGCGTAACACTACTGAGATTGCGAGAGAGCAGTTCAAAACGCTGAGATGAAGGAGTGGATATACATGGCACGGTCATTTATGCGTGTAGTGGGTATTATTCTAGTGTTGGTAGGACTGGTGGGGTTTGTCGAACCCTTTAACGGGATTTTCAATTTGACCCCGATGCACGACGTGGTGCATCTTCTGACGGGGGCCGTGGCGCTGGCGGTGAGCGGTAGTGAGAAGGCCAGTCGGATCTACGCGTGGATATTTGGGGTGGTCTACCTCATCGTGGCGGCTACGGGTCTCCTGACGGCCAACCTCTTGGGCATGATTCCGCTCAAGCCTGCCGACGACGTCTTACACTTGGTGCTGGGCATTGCCGGATTAGTGGTCGCCTACATGGCCACCCAGAAGCAGGCACACACGCGTTCATCGGCTGCGTAATTTGGGATGGATAGGGTAAAGAAGCCGCCCGCTGGCTTGACCGGGCGGCTTCTTTTACCCTGTTATCCACATCTGACTACGTCATGCGGCCGGCGGCGACCAGAGCGGATTCGGCCTCAGTTACGGACCTTCTAAAATGCCATTGACCATGATTAGCTGCTTTTTGGACAGCCGGGCCTTAGGGATGACTGGAGTCCACACTTTGCCGCCGTCTTGGGACTCATAATAGAACGATAGCCCATTCAGGTACCACGTGGAAAATCCGGTCTGGGAACTCACGAAACGGTAGGATCCAAAGACTTCAGATGCTGTGTTACGGACTGGCACACCCGTCGGCACGCCTTGGTTTTGCCAACTTTGTCCTCCGTTGGTGGATGACCAGAGTATCTCTTTTGGATGGCTGCTCGGAGCATAAGAGACTGCCCAAAGCCACAGATCCTCTTGGTTCAAGCGAAATAGTTTCACGCGCGACGACGTGGCAATAGGTGTGGTGGCATGCCAACTAAGACCGCCGTTTTGGGTGGTGTACACGATGTCCTCGGTCCCGGCGCGAACGGCCACGGCACCGCGGGTGCCTGCCGCATTGAACTGGGGGACTCCGAGTACAGAGGCGGAGCTTCCCTGACCGAATCGCTCGCGATGCCAACTCGATCCAGCGTTCGATGAATGCCACAGGGTGCTGCCAATAAGAAGCCAAACTTGTGACCCTTGGGACAGGGACAAGAGCCCGTAACCCGGCAATGTTTTGCCTTCTTGCGCCCGTAACCTCCAGGACTTGCCACCGTTGTTGCTCATGTAAAGCCGCGCCCCGGTTATCCCCGGGTGTGTGCCTCCGTTACCCACTAATATCGCTCCCACCGTGGGGCTGAGCCATGCTGTAGCGAGACCGCCAGAAAACACTTTTTTCGATCCGAATTTTTCGGGGACGCGAAAGGTGGTGCGGGACCAGAGGCGGCCGCCGTCGGTGGTGCGATCCACCGTGACAGCGGAAGGGTTACGCTGAATGCTGGTATAAAAGGCGTCGTGCAGATTCAGCACATTGACCACGATATTTCCCGTTTTGGAGGGGCCGGTCGTGCCAACCGGCGTCCAGTAACCGGGTCCGTTGACCGAGCGATAGACGCCCATGCCGGCGAAACTCCATCCTACTGTCGGTGATAGCATATGCATGTCGATTAACCCGAACCGACGCCACGGGTAGATCCGAATTGGGATCGGCTTAATGTGCGCCGGTTTAACCGGCGCTTGACCTATGCCTTTAAGAGCGATGGGCGTGGCGATCAGGGCGGCCGCTAAGATGGCCGCGGCACTAATAAATCCATAACGGGTAAACTTGTGGTGCCACCCTACCGACGCCTCCGGTTGGTACTGCGTGATCTGGTTCCAACGCGTCCGATCGAAGTATAGATTGGCGTCCGACGGCATCCCGAGGTTTTGAAAGGTTTTGCGCAGCTCGTTATCCTTCGGGGAATTCGTGTCCATCCTGATCCACCTCCCATAGTTGTTGAAGTCGGCGCCGCGCCCGAAGTAGTCGCCCGCGCACCGTTCCCGGCGAAACCTTTAGGTAGTGCGCAATATCTTTGGTGGGCCAATCCGCGTAATAGAAGAGCCAAAGGCATTCCCGATCCAGCACCGAGAGCTCGGCTAGCATCTGTCGCAACAGGATAGGCAGCCAGATGGGCCCGTCATCGCGGATTCGAGAGTGAGTCGGTTCTAGAGGAACCGGTTTTTGTTTCAACATGTCGAAGGCCTGGTTTCTAGCCACCTTAAAGAGCCAGGCGGGGGACACCGCTTCGGCCGGACGGCGACGATGAAACAGCATTAATTTAAGAAAGCTTTCTTGGGCCACGTCTTGCGCCAACTCGGGATCTCTGGTGATGACAAAGGTGTAGCGGACCAGACGGTCGCCATAGAGGGTCATCCAATGCTGCATCCATGGGTCTTCTGTACGCTCGCTATCCTGCACGATATTTCCCCCTTCACTAGAGAAGACCCCAATCTGACGTAAAATGTTAGAGGGCATCAGATGATGAATTTTTCCTGGGACCGAGGGTCACATTATATCGCTCGGGCGGTGACCTAGCGATGAACCTTTGGCTCCAATCGGCGACGGCGACCCGATTCGGCGTGCCGGACTTTCTTTCAATTTCGGGCTCGAGCGGGTATGATGAGTGCCATATTGTTTATGATGGAGGATCGTCCTTGGAACCCGAACGAATACGTAACTTCTCAATCATTGCCCATATTGATCACGGTAAGAGCACGCTGGCCGATCGCCTGATTGAAGTCACTGGCGCTTTAACGCACCGAGAAATGACCGAACAGGTGTTAGATTCGATGGATTTGGAACGAGAGCGGGGCATTACCATTAAAGCGCAAGCGGTAAGACTCGATTACGTCTACGACGGGGAACCCATCGAGATGAACCTCATCGACACCCCGGGCCACGTCGACTTTACCTATGAGGTGTCCCGGGCCTTGCAGGCCTGTGAGGGCGCCATCTTGGTGGTCGATGCGGCCCAAGGAGTTCAGGCCCAAACCTTGGCTAATCTTTATATGGCGCTCGAACATGATTTAGCCATCATTCCTATCATCAACAAAATCGATCTGCCCAATGCCGATCCAGACCGCGTGATGGAGGAACTGGTCGAAATTGGGCTCGATGGCACCGAAGCCATTCTAGTATCGGCCAAGCAGGGGGTGGGCATTGAGGCGGTGCTTCGGGCGGTGGTGGAACGGGTGCCGGCTCCCACGGGGAATGCCCAGGCGCCGCTTCGGGCCCTTATCTTCGATTCTCGCTTCGATAGCTATAAGGGTGTTCTGGTCTATATCCGGGTCATCGACGGCGCGGTGCGGGTGGGGGACACCATACGATTCATGTCCACCAAAAAGGAATTTGTGGTGACCGAGATGGGGGTGTTTCGACCCCATTTAACCGCGATCGACCGCTTATCGGTCGGTGAAGTGGGATACTTTGCGGCCGCCATAAAGACGGTCCAAGATACCCGGGTGGGAGATACGGTGACAATGGCTGCCAGGCCGGCTCCCGAAGCGCTACCCGGTTATCGTCCGGCTCAGCCCATGGTGTTTTCCGGCCTCTACCCGGTAGACTCTCAAGATTACGGACGGCTTCGAGAAGCCTTGGAAAAACTCCAATTAAACGATGCCTCACTAATCTTTGAACCTGAGACCTCGGTAGCGCTGGGATTTGGATTTCGGGCGGGGTTTCTCGGACTACTACACCTCGAAGTGATTCAAGAGCGCCTGGAGCGAGAATACGATCTCTCCCTAATTACGACGGCACCCAATGTGGTCTACCAAGTGACGATGGTCGACGGCAGCCTACTCCGGGTGGACAATCCCGCCCTAATGCCTCCATTGGGAGACATCGCGACCATTGAAGAGCCCATCGTGGATGCCAGCATCATCACGCCCACGGATTATATCGGCGCGGTGATGGAGCTCTGCCAAGAGCGTCGGGGTGCCTTTAAAGATTTAAGCTATTTGGATCCCCGGCGCGCTATGATTCAATATCGCCTGCCGTTGGGGGAAATCATGTATGACTTTTTCGACCAACTAAAAAGCCGCACCCGAGGCTACGCGTCATTTGACTATCAATTAGCGGGATTACTGGCGGCTGACTTGGTGCGTATGGACATTTTACTCAATGGAGAGATTGTCGACGCGCTATCGGTAATTGTGCATCGGGACCGCGCGTACCCGCGCGGCAAGGCGTTGGCTGAAAAGCTGCGTGAACTCATTCCGCGCCAGATGTTTGAAGTCCCCATCCAGGCGGCCATTGGCAGCCGAGTGGTGGCGAGGGAGACGGTGAGAGCGATGCGCAAGGATGTGCTTTCCAAGTGTTACGGGGGAGATATTACGCGTAAACGTAAGTTACTAGAGAAGCAGAAAGAAGGGAAAAAGCGGATGAAGTCGGTAGGTAACGTCGAAATTCCGCAAGAAGCCTTTATGGCCATACTTCGGGTGGACGACCCATCGTGATCGAGACAGACTTTCAATTGTCGGATTGGGGTCTTTACATTCATATCCCATTTTGCCAAGCCCGCTGCACCTATTGTGATTTTAATACGGTGACCCATATGGGCGTCGACGAGCACCAGCGCTATATGGATGCGTTGGCCCTAGAGTGGGAGCGCGCGGATCTGCCCGAGGGACGATTAATCTCTCTCTTTTTCGGCGGCGGCACCCCGTCTTTGGTTGACCCCCGCCTCATCGGGCACTTTATCGATAGGGTTCGGTCCCGGGCACGAGACTTCGATTCCCGGGTGGAAGTCACTCTGGAGACCAACCCGGGGACCGTGAACCTGGATCATTTAAAAACCCTTCGTGAGGTTGGCGTCAATCGCCTCTCGATCGGCGCGCAGGCGATGCAAGACAGTCATTTAAAGGCCTTAAATCGGGTCCATGGTGTCGAAGATATTAAACGGGTGGTAGCCGACGCGCGGAGTGCCGGGTTTGATAATGTGAGTCTGGACGCCATCTATGGACTGCCCGGGCAGTGCGTGGCCGAGTGGCAAGAGACATTGAGCGAACTGTTGCGGCTACGGCCCGACCACCTGTCGTTGTATCGGCTTCAGGTGGAAACGGGCACGCCGTTGGCCGATGGTGTGCGCCTGGGAACCCTTATTATTCCGGATGACGATCGCATTGCGGACATGGCAGACTATGCTGAAGACGTCCTCGATCGGAGTGGTTTTGAGCATTATGAGATCTCGAACTGGGGTCTAAAGGGACGCCTTTCGCAGCATAATCAACTCTATTGGACACTGAACTCGTATCTGGGACTAGGGGCTGGGGCGCATTCGTATCACCAAGGCCAACGTTGGTGGAACTATCGAGGGGTGCGCCGCTACATCGAAAGTCAACACGCAGGCGACTCGGCCCGCGATGATGGGGAAGTCCTGAGTTCCATGGAGCAAATGCGTGAATATGTGTGGCTGGGTTTGCGGCGCCGTCGCGGGGTCGATCGCGAGCGATTTTACGCCAAGTTTAAAGAACCCTTGGATCAGGTGTTTGCTCCTCAGATTCGGGAGCTTACCGCTATGGGGCTGGTGGAATCCGAAAACACGAATCTTCGGTTGACGGTACGTGGTCAAGACTTGGCCAACGCTGTGTTTAGGAAGTTTATGGCTGAAGTCGTATCTTGACACAGAAATCCACCGGGTGCTATGTTTTTTTTAGTGAGTTAGCACTCGACTCTCTTGAGTGCTAACGGCGAGAGTGATCGGAGGAAGGATCATGGATGCACGCAAGAAAAAAATCTTGGGTATCCTAATCGACGATTACATTGCATCGGCTGAACCGGTTGGATCGCGAACCCTCGCCAAGAAATATGATCTTGGTATCAGTTCGGCCACCATCCGTAATGAGATGGCTGACTTGGAAGAGCTGGGGTTTTTGGAACAGCCCCATACGTCTGCAGGGCGGGTTCCATCCGACCGCGGATACCGCTATTATGTCGATGAGCTGATGCCCCGACGACGGGTGACCCACGATGCGGTTTCCCGGGTGCGGATGGCATTTCAAGCTCCCATGCGCGAAATTGCCTGGTTCATCCATCAGACGGCACGCATGGTGTCCGAAATGACGGGGTATCCGTCCATGGTTGTGGCCCCGCCCGTGTTCGAGGCGCGTCTGGGGGAGGTGCGGCTTGTACGGCTGCAGCCGGGCACCCTATTGTTCTTAGTCTCGACCGACGCCGGGGTCGTAGAGAATCGGGCGGTCTCGGTTCCCCCAGGCTTGAGTGTCGATGAACTGGCCGCATTGGCCGAGGAATTTTCGCGCGAGTTTCATGGGATTTCCATTCACGATCTAAAGGACCGGGTCTTGGACCCCCTAGCGCGCGACACCGACCATTATCGAGGGCTCTGGGAAACCTTTGGCGGCTGGATGGCCGAGTGGAATCCGTATGAGAATCGGGTGACCTTAGCGGGACCTCTTAGCATATTACAGTACCCTGAATTTCGGGACATCGATAAAGTCCAGCGTGTATTGGGATTCTTGGAGCGGGAAGGTGCGGTACAAGAACTCTTGAATGCAGCCCTGTCGACCACCGAAAATGTTCAAGTGATGATTGGCCAAGAGTCTCCAGTTGAGGCCATTTGGGATTGTAGTGTGGTGACCGCCACCTATCAGGTGAGACACCAGGTGGTGGGTCAAGTGTCCGTGATCGGGCCCAAACGCATGCACTATGCGGAAGTGGTAGCGACCCTGGAACTGGTGTCAGAAGAACTGTCGCGTGCCTTGAAATGGGCGTAAATGTTGAGGAGGCTATTCATTGATGAACGATCCAGAATCCTTTAAGCCTGGGGAGAGCCCCGATGAGGTTGAAGAGGTGGGAGCAGAAGAGCCGGCAACGGCCGCATCTGAAGAGGTCACGACCGAAGAGCCCGAAACCAATTGGGAGGCGGTTGCCGTAGAACGTTACGACCAACTGGTGCGGCTTCGTGCGGATTTTGAAAATTTTCGGCGTCGCCAGGATCGTGAACGCGAAGAGATTCGAGCTTTCGTGATGGCTACGGTATTGTCCGATTTTCTTGGAATCTACGACAACCTGGATCGGGCGTTAAAGGCGATGCCCACGGACGACGAAGCGAAATCGTGGCGGGTGGGAATTGAGATGACTATGAAAGGATTTAATGAAGCTCTAGCGCGGCAAGGGGTGGATGCCATCGAAACCGAGGGCCAGATGTTTGACCCCAGGTGGCACGAAGCCATCCAGCGAGTGTCAAGTGATTTGCCGGAAGGCACCATCGTCGAAGAACTGGCCAAGGGATTTCGATACAAGGAGCGCGTTCTACGCGCCAGTATGGTTCGGGTATCGGAAGGTCCGTCGGAATCGGTGGGCGAAGAAGGTTAAAGGTGGACCTGGGAGGGAGCTAATCGGTGGCAAAACGTGACTATTATGAGGTGCTGGGTGTCAGCCGGGATGTCGCTCCCGATGAATTGAAGCGACAATTTAGACGCTTGGCGGCTAAATATCACCCAGACGCCAACCCGGGCAATACCGCGGCCGAAGAGCAATTTAAGGAAATTAATGAGGCGTACCAGATTCTTTCGGATCCGGAAAAACGCGCCCGCTACAACCAATTTGGGCACCAGACCCCCGGATCCAGCGGTGGCGCGGACTTTTCGGGATTCGGTGGATTTGGGGATATCTTTGATGTGTTTTTCGGCGGTAATGGACCCGGAGGTCGACCGGGAGGACCGCAGCGTGGCCCCGACCTTCGCTATGATCTGACCATTGAGCTGGAAGATGTCTTAGACGGGGTGGACCAGGAGGTTCGCTTGGTGCGGGACGAAGTGTGTCCGCATTGCCACGGAAACCAAGCCGAACCCGGCACACGCTTGGAGACCTGTCCCCAGTGTCGAGGCACTGGCCAAGTAGAACGGATTCGGGAAAGTTTTCTGGGCCGTATTCGGCAGGTCGAGACCTGCTCTAAATGCCGTGGGGGTGGGCGCATCGTTCATAGTCCATGTACCCAGTGTGCAGGGAAGGGCCAGATCCGAGCAGAAAAGAAACTCACCATCAAAGTGCCGCCGGGGGTGGATGAAGGGACCCGTCTTAGGGTGGCAGGCGAAGGAGGCGTGGGTCAACACGGGGGCTCTACCGGGGACCTTATTGTGTTTCTCCATGTGAAAGAAAAACCCGGGTTTGCCCGCGATGGTGAAGATCTATGGTGTGAGATGTCGATTGGTTTTGCCCAGGCCGCGTTGGGAGCAGATGTTAAGGTGGCGGGGCTCAAGGGAGAGGAATCCCTACACATCCCACCTGGGACCCAAAACGAGACGGTCTTTAAGATCCCTCGCATGGGCTTCCCTCGACTTGGGAACCCGGCTAGTCGCGGCAACCTCAACGTCCGGGTCCGGGTAGCGGTCCCGACTCACTTGACGGCGCGAGAACGCGAGGTCCTGCATATGTGGGCCGAAATGCGGCAAGAAGAGGTGTTACCAGTAGACAAAGGTTTATTACGGAAAGTCAAAGATGCCTTGGGGCGCTAACTCCGGGCCCCAGGCCGACATATATTGGTCGGCTACCGTAAATGGCTCGAACCCTCACCACGCGAGCGATGCCGAAGCATTTTTCTATAGTTTGGGCGCCACGGGACTCGAATGGGAAGATGGGGAAATGGTGCATACTCCATTTACCGACATCGCGCTAGCGCCGGGCGAACCATTTGTGAGGGCCTATTTTCCGCAAGACAGTGACTGGCCCGAACGCCAACGCCAGTTAGTCGAACGCTATGGGGATCGGGTGGTGTTCCGGCAACTTCGGACTGAAGATTGGGAAAACAGTTGGAAGCAATATTACCTTCCAGTCCCGGTGGGTGACTGGATGATTATGCCTGCCTGGTATTCAAAGAGCCCGGTATCCTCCGACCACACGATTTGGTTGGACCCGGGCATGGCTTTTGGCACCGGAACCCATCCTACTACTCGGATGTGCCTAGAGCGCATGGTATCTTTGGTTACAGCCGGTACCCGCGTCATGGATTTGGGATCGGGGTCTGGGGTCTTGGCGATTGCGGCGGCCAAGGCGCTAGCCGCTCATGTGATGGCAGTGGAGCCGGATCCGGTAGCGCTCGTGGTGCTGCGCGACAACCTCGAGCGAAATCACGTGACGGATGAGGTTACGGTCGTTCCCGGAACCCTGGAGGACGTCGGCCGGGGCTGGCGGTTTGACCTCATTGTCGCCAACTTAATCGCGGAAATTATTGTGGCCGAGTGGCCGCGCATGGTCGATCATCTGGCGGTTGGTGGCGTGGCGATTCTCTCCGGGATTGTCGAGCCCCGTCTGGTTGAGGTGAAAGCGGCTCTGAATCTAACTGGCGCGATTATCAGAGAAGAAGCTCACCAAGACGACTGGGTGGTGTTGGAGGTGTCGCCGGGGTGATCCGTTTGGTATGTGACCCCGATCAGAGGGTGGGGGACGCGTTAACGCTAACTCCGGAACAGGCTCATTATCTCGAACGCGTGATGCGCCAAAAGCCCGGGGATGTGGTCGAGGTGCAGATAAAGAATGAAGGCGTGCGGGAGGCCACGGTGCTGGGATCCGGTCAGCTTAGGCTAGGCCGACCGACCGCCGCCCGAAGTGAGCTTCCGGTTCGGATCATGCTCTACCAAGCCCTCTTAAAACAAGATCATTTTGCGGAGGTAGTCGAACGCGGGACGGAGGCTGGTATCGCCAGCTTCATTCCCCTGGTGACCAGTCGGGCCATTGTACGCGAAGTGACCTCCAACCGCGAGCACCGGTGGCGAAAAATTGCCACCGAGGCCACCGAACAATGCCGACGGGCCGAAGTCCCGCGTATCCTTCCCGTGGCGCACTTGAAAGATCTGGCGCCCCCGGCGTCCGGTATCGGGATCCTACTCGATCCTGGCGGGGTACCCTTACACGCGATTGTCTCAGGACCGATCGGAGAGGTGGGGTTGGTGGTAGGACCGGAAGGCGGGTTTACGCCCGATGAAAGAAACCTTCTTCGCACACGAGGATTTCAAAGCGTTTCATTAGGCCCCCACGTATTTCGTGCCGAAAATGCGGGAGCTTTTGCCACCGTCATGATCTTGGCGCTATGCGCCAGATGACTTCCACTTTTGGTCAACAATGCTAGAGTTTTGAGCGAACCTCGGGGCCATCCTAGATCCATGGGAAGGGAGGGCCACCGTGTGGGCAAGCTCATTGAGTTAAAGTTTTGCGACATTTGTCATAAACCCGTGGTCAAACGCGAAACGGCGACCCTATCTGCCGGATTTTTGGAAAGCACCTTGTGCAAGGAATGCCTAACCAAGTATGGACATTTGTATCGCCCGTGGTGAGGCTTTGACAGCGGTTTTGGGTTTGACACCTTTTCCTTAGGACCCGTATAATATGGGGGAGCTTACCCCGACCCGTTCGGGTGGAGGGGAGGGAGACCTGTGTCAGAAGTCAAAGTCGGTAAAAATGAGAGCTTAGAAAGTGCGCTCCGCCGCTTCAAACGCCAAATTCAAAAGGCTGGAGTGCTCGCCGAGGCTCGGCGCCATGAGCATTATGAAAAACCCAGCGTACGCCGTAAGAAGAAATCCGAGGCGGCCAGAAAAAAACGCGTGAAGTAATATACCAATAAGGAGGAGGTCTCTCATGTCTTTGCGAGATCAACTCAATGAAGACCTCAAGACGGCAATGCGGGCGAAAGACTCAGCCCGCCTTACTGTTATTCGGGGGATTAAGGCGGCGATATTAGCTGCCGAAACCCGCTCCGAACGCATCACGTTAGACGATGACGGAATTATGCAGGTGATCGTCAAAGAAGTTAAAGAGCGTCGGGATGCCCTCCCCGACTTTGAGCGAGGTGGCCGCCAGGATTTGGTGGACAAGCTCACCCATGAAATGACTTTGCTGGCGCAGTACTTGCCGACGCCCTTGACGGAGACGGAGCTCCAGACCTTAGTCGCCGAGGCGATGGGTGCGGTTGGGGCTTTGGGACCCCAGGACATGGGGAAAGTCATGGGATGGTTGTCTCCCAAGACTCGGGGACGCGCCGATGGCCGACACGTTTCGGAAATAGTGAAATCTCGTCTAACCAATGTACCATGAGTCGGCGAGTGCGGAATGCCTTCTGGCGGATTATCCTGCCAGGAGGCATTTTTGTTGCGTTAGTCGCGGGATTTATAATAACAGGGGGCGTTTCGTCGTCGACCGTCAGTCCCAAAGGCCTTACCATCCTTTATGCGACCCCGTCGGCTGCGGGAATGGAAACCCTGTGGGCCTCCACCGTGAGCGTCACAGGGGTGGCAGAAGAAAAAC
Source organism: Bacillota bacterium (assembly GCA_021820645.1). The sequence goes on along the minus strand of JAKADJ010000035.1, from coordinate 2,038 downwards.
CCATCCGGTTAGGCCCTTTAGGACTCGTGGCTGAGACCCAAATCGCCACCTGGGATTCTCAAAGCCATCGCGTGCTGGTTACCCTCGGCGCTAGCATCCGATCGGTGTTCGGTACGAAGAGTCAAGTCTTCGCTGTGGTGCCGTCTCCGTGGACGGTGCTTTCGATCCGTTGGCTAAAGGGGGAGCTCTACGCCGTGGCAGAACGACCGGGACAATCGCATGCCTCGGTTTGGACTTTTCGATCCCAGGGTTGGCGCGTGGTGACGAGCCGCCTTCCCGAGGGCATTGTTACCCTTCTGCCAGGGCCTGAAGGGATCCCGACGGCATTTATTGCTGATCCCCGTCACGCGTATACCGTGGTGTTGCACTCTCACCAGGAGTGGAAGTACCCCGCGTTTAGCCACGGCAATCCACAAGGGACCGTCGCTTTTTTTCAAACGGCTGAACTAATCCCTTACGCTCGGGGCGCCCAAGGGTTTGGCCAGTGGACGGGGTATCCCAGGAGTCCGGCGGGGCACCAGACGAAGTTTTCTACTGCCAGCCGCGCGGTGATTGAAGTCACGGGCGGTGACCGACTATGGGGAATCGCCGTCGATGGGATGATTCCTTACCAGCGGCTCACGCCCCGGTTCGGTCAGATGGAGCGTTGGCCGATCCCGATGCAAACCACAATTGTTCCGGTGGGCTCAGGGAAACCCTGGCTGGTAGTGCTGGATGGCCCGGCCCAAGGGGTCTGGTTTAATACCGATACCGGACACTTCGGACCGCATTTCACCGTCATCCTTCCCGCCGGCGATGTGGTGCGGGGAGTTGCCGTTAAGGGTTGACGGTGGCATAGGCCACGTCGGTATAGCCCCATTGAATTAAGGCCCAGGCCGCCCATAGCGGACGATAGGGATCGGCCCCCATCACCAGCACGGGTTCGCTCGGATTGACGGCAGGGAGAGCTCGCGGCCAGGTGGAAAGAGAGGACAGATGGGCGCCGACCGACCACGGTGATTTCTCGCTTTCGTAGGGCTCTCGTATGTCAAACGCAATCGTCTCGGGATGCGCCATAAGATATTCGGGCACCTGGCTAAAAAGCACGTGAGGTGCGCTACGCACTCGTAACCCGGATTTCCGCAGTCCCTCCGGGGAGACGATCCAGGCTCCCACCACGGCAATGTGTGATTGGCCGAGATCTTCCACGGCGGCTTCGGCTACCAAAGGCGTATCGCCAATGACCAAGGCGCGCCGATTCGTGATGGCCGCTGGAGTGAGGGATCGGGCCCATTGAAAGCGGCCGCCGGGGAGCGATAAGGATGTATCGAAATACCCCATCAAGTAGGATTTGAGGCTTCTCACATCGATTAATTGCACTCCCTGATGGGCAAAAGCGACGGATTCCCGCGTTGACAATAACGCGACTTGGTTGGGCCCTGACGATCTCCTCGTCGTCATCGGTACTGCACCGGAAATGGGATGCGATGCACGCTTAAGACCGGAGGATCCGGAATTTTGTGATGAGGTAAAGGGAGAATGGGTCTCGGATGTTCACTGAGATCATCGAGATGGAGCGGCCGCTCGAGCACTTCCGCGAGATGCATCAGTTGCCACAATTGGTGGTCCGGGACACCCTCAATTTGAAGATCGGGGTAACGGGACACAAAGTGTGCCACGGCATCCCATCCAAAAGAAGGCAGATCTAGAAAAATTTTCGCCTGAATGGCAGTAACCAGCGTGTCGATGGCCCGGTCCAAGATATCTAGTCGATGATCGAGTCCCTGCCGTGTCAAAATCAGGCGGCGGACCGGGACCTTTTGGTACACCCGGTTGAGTCCACTCCAGGCCGGGTCGGAAACCCCTTTTGGGCAGTCCACGACCAGGTCAACCACGGAGGCTTTCGGGCTTTTTGGCATCGAATCGGTTAGTCGTAAATGCAGGGGATGGCCTGTGGCCGGCCTGGTGACCGCATAAGAACCGGGGTTGAGGTCTTTAATGGCCGCGGGAATAATCAGATGACCCGAACCTTGATACGCCTTAAGATGCCGAATCGCGA
>JAKADJ010000491.1 GCA_021820645.1 Bacillota bacterium | reverse complement strand
CACAGCGGGAAGTTGATTACACATGGCGACCCATTCTGTGGGAAGACGATCGGTTTCCCAAATCGTCATCCCGATCGTCATGTCATAGGCGGCTTTTCCTGATGGCACATCTTCGATATTGGGGGGAACCCATACCGACCAATCATCCAAGCGCCATTGGGGAGGTTGCATCTGCTGAATCAAGAGATTTGGATGACGGAGTGGGGTGTGACTAAGGGTTTGTAAACGCGCTGCGTCTTCACTGCGAATGGCGGCGGCGGGGGTGCCGAAGTTGACGCCCTCGATCCGCACATCCCATCCATAAGCGTCCAGCGCCAGAATCGCGGAACGAGCCGCACGGGCATACCCTGTCGTATCATGAATCGGTGCCCGCCAGATAATTTGAGGACGGGTGGCCTCGGACCCCCTGTGTTTCTTGTGTTGTCGTTTTCCCATGCGATACTGGTCCCCCTCCTAATTTGGCCCGTCCGTATACAATCCTAGGACATTCCCATCGTTGTACTGAATTTGAAATTGGCGATACATCCCTCCATCATCGGAGGCGTTCGACTGCCGCTGATGCTGAGCGCGACAAGAGGGACAATACCGATGCCCCATCCCAATCAAAGTTTGGTACCCGTCTCCCCCGATGTGATAATCCTGGGGGCCTCCTAGTGTCCCTTCGTCCAGCGAATCCGAATCAGGCGCTTGGTTGGCATCATCCCATGGATTGGACCCATGAAATTCGGCCGTAATCTCGTCCTCGTCTCGGCCCGACTCAGGCATCCCTGGCCCCATGTAGCCTGGATCGTCGAGGCTCGGCACCTCGTCCCATACACTATCTTCAGGGCTCAAAAAAGCTTCATTGTCGGCGGTCATTGCGCGTTGAGGCATAGGCTCATCGCCTTCGCCCTTCCAAAAATACGTCGGAGACATCGTGTCAGGATCTTGAAGTTGCCAAAAGAGCCCATGAATATCGTTGGCGAAGGCTTGATGACACGCCTCACAGTCCGTTTGCGCCCGATGATGCAAGAGATACGGGAAGTGCTTGCGAACCACCGTCGCATTCCCGTTGAGAAACGGGGTCATCCCAGGAATGCCTTCGCTCGGCAAATCAGGGAGCCCATACTCGTCATTATTGAGATTGTCTCCCATGAGGCCGCCTGCGTGACTTTTTCGCATCCTATGGCCTCCTTCCTTCATTAGTAGGGACGAGAAGGATTTGTATCCCTATAAACTTCGGAAACTTTTCGTCTCCCTCGCGTGCCCAGAGGAGCGTGGCATCAGGGCTCATCGCCACCGCTTCCACGCGACACGCCACAGGCCGTCCCTCGACCACCTGCACCCGCAATATTTCCCCAGGGAAGGCCCAGCGATACCAGGTCCACCCTGGGATTTGTGTGACCATCGCATGCGCTTCCGCCGATCCCCACCACGTTCCAGGATCCCAAATAGCGCGACTCCAGAGCCAAGTGGCGGCCACGACCAGGATGGCTCCGACCGCGACCCACCCTTCCCCCATCGCGAGGGAAGCCGTCGCCAAGGCAAGCCCCCCACCGAGGAGCGATCGGCGAGCGACGGTCAGACGGAACCAGGTGGCCCCTCGCCACCCCAGGCGACCATCCCATAGTATACACCACGGCCATGGTCCCACAACGCCTTCCCACTGGACCATGGCTTACAAACGATGCAGGGGAAGCCAGTGTGGGGACACAAACGCATGCTGCTCGCGCCGTTGTCGCATCGTTTGCACGCCTTCTTCCACGAGGGCTTCAAACTGCGGAAGAATGTGCGCCCAATCCAACGCTTCCATACGAGCACGCCCCTTCTGGGCATACTCCTGGCAAAGACGCGGCTCCGTGGCAAATCGCTCAATGCGATCAGCCAAGATGCGGGTATTGACCACCCCTTGTTCAATATTACGGGCGGAAATAATGCGGGCGCTACACGGAACAACCTCTAGCGGCCCACTGGCCAACTCAGGCATGGCACTAAAATCGGTGACCAATGCAGGCACGCCACACGCCCGTGCCTCACATGCCGTCAACCCGAATCCCTCGCTCATGGACGTGCCGACAAAGAGGTCCGCCAGATTGTACAATTCCACGAGCGTCGATTCGGGGACCCCTTGTGTCGGCGTACCTTCGACGAGAATGGTATGCTCGCGAAGGTCGAAACGATCGAGTAACTCATGGAGATTCCCCTGAATGTCCTGCGAACTCATGCGAAGCACGAGCAGAATCGGTCGCTTGTGCGTATGACGATGGATAAACCGACTAATGCCACGTAAGGTTTCGGGAATATTTTTGCGCGGCTGAAATCGATTCGTCACGTTGATCACAAACGCATTCGAGGGAATCCGCCATTGTTGTCGCAGAGCTAACCGATCGCTCGCCGTCATGGGATGAAAAACCGTGGTGTCAATACCGTGATACACACGCTCAATGCGATGGCCTGGGCAATTCTCGCGCAGCACCTTAGCGCCATATTCTGCCATGGCCACAGAGATATCTGCATCATAA
>JAKADJ010000490.1 GCA_021820645.1 Bacillota bacterium | reverse complement strand
TCATGGCCCGCAATTTGAGTTGGGGCGTTTCGGTGTCGGCCGCTCTGTCGTTGGGGGCTATCAAAGGGTATTTCACCCGCAGTTCGATTGCAAAGAACGCGTTGGCCTTTGCGTTCTTAGCGTCGACTTCGGCCGCAGTCGGAGCCGGAATCGGCCTTTGGCTAGCGCAACTAGGGGCATAACGGGAACCTCCGGTCGGGTCCGCAGGCTAACCGGGAGCCTCCTTAATGGCGTGTTGGACGCGCTTGAACACCTGATCTGCGCCAAAACGGGCTAAGGCGTCCTCTCGAATCGCATCACTGTCCCATGCCAATGGAACCTGGCTTAATGCTCGGTCGAGGTGCATCGCGAAAGTCTTGACATCGCCGACAGGACTTAACCACCCATTTTTCCCGGGAATGACAATATCCCGAGGCCCGGTGGGACAATCGGTGGCAAGGACCGGGACGCCACGAGCCAAGGCTTCTAAGAGCGCCATGGGGAATCCTTCAAAATCGGAACTTAAGCAGAGATACGCCGGGTTAAGGTCATGCCAGGGTCGGGGTTGCCAAAGCGACCAGGTCAGCTTCTTGTCGATGTCCAGGGTTTCTGAAAGCTCCTGGAGCATCGTGCGGTCCGGCCCGTCGCCCACAATGGTAAGATGCCAGTCCGGGTGAGACGTGAGGGCCAAGGCTTGGAAAAGAACGTCCAGACGCTTTTGGCGATTATTAAGACGCCCGATGAAGGCCAGATGGCCGGGGCGAGGATCGGACTTCGTGTATGGGGGCGACTCCGGCACCGGGTTATGGACCAGGCTCGGTGCCGATCGGGGCCCGAGGGCTTGGATTTGATTGCGGATACCCGATGATATGGCAAGATGTCCATCGGCCGACCGCAAGTACTCCACATTGGCGAGAGCATCGAGTGAAAAATGGACCCAGGATAGGACCTTCGGATGTCCATCACGGCGGGCCTTGACCGCCGCGGCGACGAATACGGGGTCTGTGGCCAACACCACATCGACCGGATCTTTTTTCATCAAAGACCGGATGGCCCAAGTGTAAAGAGGGAGTTTGGTTTTGAGTTGAAAGCGTTTACCGGTCCCTTGATCGATGCGCAGGACATGGTGAGGGAGGCCGCCTAACCAGTCTTTGTCCAGTGGATCCCCCATGGCCCAGACATGAACCTGAGCATCACCCTGCTCCAATGCGGCATCGGCTAGACTCCGTATGACGGTTTCCATGCCGCCTTTCCCGGACAAGCGACGCACAATCACAGCAATTTTCACCGCTTCATGTAGCCTCCCTACAAAAATTCCAAGTGGCCCCGGGTAGCCAACCGTTTTAGGGAGATGACCGATATACCGCCCGCGCCATGCTAATCTTATACTTCTCGCATTAATGTTATCTGATACGGTGGGGTCATAGTGGCCACTCTGTCTGTCTTCTTACTCCACTTACCACCGCCTGGATCCGTAGTTGATGGGTTGTTAACAGTGCCGAGTGCAGCGGACTCGGTCCATTGTACGGTGTCTTCCGCGTCAATTGGGCCCCTTAGTCATCCGTAGCAGCCCTTACTTAAAGGGCACTAATGGCGCTTAAAATATAGAGTACCGCAACCATGCTCAGGATGCCGGCTCCTGTCGCCACGATTACGTGGCTCCACGTGACTCGGTAGACATGATGGACGGCTCTAAGGACCCCCGCTAAGAACGCTAGGAAGGTCACCGCTATGCCCGGAAATCCGATTAAAGACCCTAATATGGCGTAGACCACGACAAGACCCGATAGGACGATTATCTCGGTGCGGAGATCGGATACGGCATAATGTTGGCGAGTGTTACCGGAACGACCCATAACCCAGTCCACGACCCAAGTCATTCCATAGTAGAACAAAAACGCGAGGAACAGTGTGTTGATGACCGCCGTCAAGATCAGTAGGAAGTGAAATCCTGTAAATATCGTAAGAGCCACGGCACGTAGAATTCCTGCGGCCAAGGCGTTGCTCCACAACATCCTGTCCGTCCACACCTGACGGCCCGAAAGCTGTAGTGGATTACGGATCATGCGTTTCCAATAGAGCGCCAAATCATCCCATTCGCGAGGGCGGCCCGACGGCTTATGGCCGCCTGAACCTGACTGACGCCGGCGGCGTTGTCTATCGCGAAAGGAAATCAGTTTTTTGGACATGGTGCGCCTCCCTGAATTGCCCTTATCATACCAAATTCTACCGAGCTAGGGGAGCCTCCTGCCACCCAGCTCTGGCCATGCCGACAGCCGTCAGTTACAATCAAGGTCGATGACTTTGTCGTCAATTGGAGTGGGCAAGAAGGGTTCTGGGTGTCTCTAGCATTTTTTCAGGGCCGGTTTATCCCGTTGGAGGAGGCCACGGTGTCCATCGCCACGCATGCCCTCAACTACGGTACTGGCTGCTTTGAAGGGATTCGGGGCTACTACAGTAAAGAACATGGCACGCTATATGTTTTAAGGTTAAGGGAGCACTTTGAAAGATTTATGAGGTCGTGC
>JAKADJ010000489.1 GCA_021820645.1 Bacillota bacterium | reverse complement strand
CTCTTCCTCTGGGAGTTCCTCGTCGGGACCGTCCGCAACCGATGCGGCCCATTACATCATGAACCTGACGGATCCGAATCCTCCGCCTTCACCCTCGAATCTTAATCCGAATTCTCCGGGGGCCCGTCAACGGATTGCCGATATCAAGATCTACGATGCACGTATGAATCTGGCTCAGGATGCCATTTCCCGTGTTGCCGCCTGGAACACGGGGACCTATCCGCTGTCGGGATGGCTCACGAAGTCCATGTCCGGGATGGGGGCCCCGCCCCCGGCCACGACCGCCTCGGGGCTCGTCTCCGAGCACCAGGCCATGGCCGCCCTGGTCGACGGCCGCTTCCAGAACCCCAACTGGTATCAGGCCATCGCCACCGAGAACTCCTCCGACCTTCTTCGGGAGATCGCCTACATGGATGCGACCTCTTTGAAAATAGAACTCTCGGAACTGGACAACGATCTTTACGGATTGGCGATCGACGCAAGCCGATACGCCATTGGACTTAAAAAATGAACCGCCAACAAGTGAGGTCAATAATGAGGAAAATCTTTCTCCTTGCAGTCTTCTCTTTGATTATTATGCCGGTACAACAGGCCAAAGCGGCCACGATCGAGGACGGGGCGGAAATCTGCACGCCAAAGCATGGCTGCAAGATGCTTCTGAACATCCTGCCCACGCCGATTTCGAGCGTGAAAACCAAGAAACAATGCAAAGTCACCTGGGTCGTCGATCCTGAAAACGCGGAGCTGTTTTCAGCCACTGAGCCACTACCAAAAAGTGGCTGCAAGACCTTCATGAGCCAAAACTTAGGCCGATGGTGGCGGATTAAAGAGCGTCCCAGCACACCCCACTCGGTTTTTCTTGAGCCGATCCCGATTTCATACAACGTGTGGCGATAAGGAGGATTTAAAAATGAAGAGAATCCTTGTGATCACAATACTATTAGCGGTCGTGACCATTGGAAAGGCTGGAAGGGCTTGGGCGTGCGGAGGATCCCTGGCCGCAAGTCTTGGATTTAGCAACTCTCCACAGTGTCCAGTGGCAGACCTCGGGCCGCCGGATGACATATATTTCATTCCTCCAACCGCAGGACCTAGTTATAGCCAGCCCGGGTGGGTAGGGATACCCCAATGGCTTGTAAATGGATCTTGGACCGGAACGCCTGGAATCTGCAAATACGTCTGGTACAACGCTCCGGTTGACCATTTGCATCACCCAGGCCCAAATGGATACTCCACTTATAACCCCAACGCTGCGAACGATTACCATCTTGGCTACGGGGCCGCCCCCGGAGGAGTGAACTGCAACGTACCGATGGAACATCTCTACATTTGGCAGAACGAGATAAATGGTCTCAAATATGTCCAAAGTTGGTAGGAGGTTCGCCGATGATGCCGATGAAATCACTCGCCATAACGCCATTGATGATCGCTCTGCTTTTCCTTTCCGGGTGCGCTGGGGGCGGCGCGAGCGGCGGGGGAACCGGAGGATCAGGACCGACGAAGAAGGTGATCGGCTATGCCTTCACAACCGGCCCTTTTCAAAAAACAGCGGTGTACTCAGACGGATCAGTCGATGGGGCAGGCACTTCAATTTCAAACGGGGGCGCAAATCTTCTCGTAGTCAGTGTTTCCGGAAAAAATTTCATCGTCGAAACGGGAAATGTCGTGGATGGCATTACCGTGTGGGAAGTTTCATCATCCGGGGGCGTGTCTCAGGTGGGGTCCTATCTTGATTCCTCGGGATGCTCCCCCGGCAGTCTTGCGGCCAATAAAACAGGAACAGAACTGTTCGTGGGATGTGCAAACGGAGGAATCGATACGTTCACCATCAATTCCGACGGTTCTCTTACCGTCCTTCAGTCCCCGGCCTATACCGCCGGAGCCAATTACGATATTAATTCAATGGCTCTCGACCAGTCGGGAACGTACCTGATCGTCAATGCGGCGGTCACCACGACCGATTCCGAGTTTCTTCAACTTACGGTCGGAGGCGGAGGGGCCTTGACTCTTTCAAGCTCCCAGACCGGTATCGTCGGATGGCAGAGCACACTGATCGCAGATCCGAACATGACGCATGGGAACTATTTCTATGCCGGAGGGAGCGGAGACACGAACTATTACATCGTTTCCGAATCCGGAGGCTCGATCACGGCCACGGAACAGACGGCTCTCGAAGTTGATTCATGGCCCGTATGGATCGATTCAACCGGGTCATGGCTCACATCGTTGAACTCGAAATCCAATACCCCCCAGACGACCTACATCCAGCAATATGCGATCGGGACCAGCGGAACCCTCACGACAAACGGATCCTCCGTCACCATCAATTCCACATGGGAGGACAGCGCAAGCCCGGCCCAGTACGATTCGACCTATGGATACGTCATCATGAGAGCCGAAAACGCGATCATCGTAGGAGCACCGAATTCTCTGAACGGGTCGATGACGATCCTCGGAACGGGAACCGGTGGCTATGGCGGACTCGCCTATGTGCCGGTGAATTAACTCCCTC
>JAKADJ010000488.1 GCA_021820645.1 Bacillota bacterium | reverse complement strand
ATGGCGTATTTACTTATCTCCTGGCCAGTCCGATCAATGTCGGTTTTGCCAAAGACCGTTTTGCCATCAAGCCACTGGTCACTATTCAGGAGCAGGGAGCCCTGGGGATAGCCACAGAGGAACAAGCACTGCGCCGATTATTTCCGAAAAGTACTTGCGTAGCCCATTACGATGGCCCGGCGCTAAGTGGATCGTGGAGTGCAGGTCAGGGGGATGTCGCCGCATGAGCCCGAGTGAGATTGAAGTCGGTACTCGCGACATACGATCGGTGCAACAGGATATAGAAAGCTCCTTGACAAAGGAAAATGCCCTGATCGTGAGAAACCCCCTTTCCCGCCACAATCTCGGGATCGGTCTCTCTACGGGTGCCAACGTGCGTTTCGCAGGCTCAGTAGGATACTACTGCGGTGGCTTGAACAATGGGGCCCACATCAGAATTGATCAAGATGCGGGGTGGGGGACGGGTGAGGGCATGGCCTCTGGAGAGATTCGTGTAGGTGGCTATGCCGGCATGTCCACTGGTGCGGCCATGCGCGGTGGCACGATTGTCGTTGAAGGAGATGCTGGACCTCGGACTGGCGTCGCCATGAAGGGAGGCCAAATCATTGTGTTGGGCCATTTAGGGGCGCAGTCTGGATTTATGGCCCATGCGGGCAGAATTATTGCCCTCGGAGGCGCTGGTGCTGCATGTGGCGATGCCCTTTGGCAAGGGGAGGTTTGGGTCAATGGGTCTATTGAAAGTCTTGGGGTCGACGCAGTATGCCGCGAGCCCAACACCACAGAAATTCGTGAGGTAGAGCAGATTTTAGTGACCATGGGCATCTCCCGAGGTCCGTATGATTGGAAGAAAATCGTTTCTGGCCAACGTCTTTGGCACTTTGAAAGTAGGGATGCAAACGCATGGCTGATGATCTAAACAACCATATTTTGGAAAGTGCGCCGGAGTCACTGGTGCAGTTTGGCGACGGGGCCATACCTGGAAGACCCGCAGGGGTCCCCTCGTCGTATGATGGTGGTGGTTCCACCCGCTGGACACCCGAAGCAATTTCGGAAGTACACGCCTTGGCGCAACTCGGGCGATATCAAGTCCGCGGGTTTAATACGTTCAATAAGCGACTTCCCACTTTTGACGATCTCACTTTTGTCCCTGCTACCATGACCCGCCTGCCATTGGAAGGCTACCGAGAGCACTGCGAAACCAAAACGATTCTTGGAGCGGGTAGAGGTCTGGTAGAGCGCCCATTAGAACTACAGATTCCTATTTATATTGCATCAATGTCCTTTGGTGCTCTATCGGCGCAAGCCAAAGCCGCTCTGGGGTATGGGGCAAGCAAAGTCGGCACCATGACCTGTACTGGCGAAGGTGGCATGTTGGAAGAAGAACGCGCAGCCTCAAAACTTCTCTTATACCAAATGTCACCCGCACGTTATGGTCTAGATTTAGACCACCTGCGTATGGCAGATGCTTTAGAAATTGTCGTTGGTCAGGGCGCCAAACCTGGCACAGGTGGGCTGCTATTAGGGATGAAGGTTTCGGAACGAGTCTCTCGCATGCGAACGCTGCCGCTCGGCGTGGATCAACGCTCTACAGTGCGTCACCCCGATTTTTTGGGTGCCGATGACTTAGCGATCAAGGTGGAAGAGCTGCGATTAGCCACCCATTATCAGGTGCCGATTTTCATTAAAATGGGCGCCACCAGACCTCGTTACGATGTGGCAATTGCGGCCAAAGCTGGGGTAGATGTCATTGTTCTGGATGGCGCAGAAGGAGGTACCGGAGCATCGCCAGAACTATTGCTTAACCATACTGGCATCCCTACTCTCTCGGCCATTCGCGCAGCTCGTGAAGCTCTAGATGATTGTGGGCTGTCCGACAAGGTCTCTTTGGTGATTGCCGGCGGAATCCGCTCGGGGACAGACGCTGCTAAATGCCTAGCCCTCGGCGCAGACGCCGTGATGATTGGCAACGCCGCCATGATGGCGCTGGGCTGCAATTCGCCCCGCTATCTCGATGATTATCAAAAATTGGGGACTTCACCAGGCGCCTGTCACCATTGCCATACGGGTCTTTGCCCTGTAGGGATTGCTACACAGGATGAGGAACTCAGCGGACGCATGAACGTACCTGCTGGCGCTGAGCGAGTATCCCGCTTCCTTACGGCTATGACGATGGAGATCACAGCTCTTGCTAAAGCATGCGGAAAATCCAATGTCCACAACTTAGATCCAGAAGATTTACGCGCACTATCTTTTGAAGCATCGGCATTCACCGGAGTCAAAATGGCCGGCATCGATCGCGCTTTTGGTTGGGACTGAAAAGGATCTATCAATGACGCATACCACGCCAGGGAAATTTGTACCTGCCTTACCGGAGGGAACCCATACCGTAGTCTTGGGACTTGGGGACCTCAATGGAATTATGCGCGGCAAGAGAATTCCAGCCAGTCAATGGGATGCTATATGTCGGCAGGGTAATGCCATGTGCATTTCAGTATTTGCAATGGACATGGCTTGCGA
>JAKADJ010000487.1 GCA_021820645.1 Bacillota bacterium | reverse complement strand
GAATGGAGGTTGCCGTGGAATCCAAACCCTTGATTGTCCAAAGCGACCGAACAATCTTATTGGAGGTGGGAACGCCCGACTTTGACGCAGCACGAGACGCGTTAGTCGGGTTTGCCGAGCTCCTCAAAAGTCCAGAACACGTCCATACCTATCAGATGACGCCCTTGTCGCTATGGAATGCCGCAGCTGCTGGCCTCGGCCCGCAAGACATCTTAGCACGCTTGCAAACCTTTTCCCGCTACCCCATCCCACCAGAAGTCGAGTTTTTTATTGTGGATCAATCGCAACGCTACGGGCGCTTGCGATTGGTTTCTGCTCCTGACGGGGACGGTCTGTGGCTCACGTCCGATGAGCCGATTTTATTGACTCAAATTAGTCGCCACAAAACCATCGTCCCCTATTTAGGGCCAGTTTTATCGCCTGGGTACCGCATTGCTCCCGAGAAGCGTGGCCTGTTAAAACAAGCCCTGACCAAAGCCGGTTGGCCCGTTCATGACACGGCAGGATTTGAGGAAGGCTCTCCCCTGCCTATGGCCATGCGCAGCGTAGTCGATGATCAGCCTTTTGCCCTAAGGTCCTACCAATCTGACGCCGTCCGGGCATTTTGGGGCACATCTTCCCTTCATTCCGGGCATGGTGTGGTGGTACTTCCGTGCGGAGCGGGAAAGACGGTTGTAGGCATGGCCACCATGGCCCACGCCCAAACACACACCCTAATTCTTACCACTTCGGTAGCGTCCTTGCATCAGTGGAAACGTGAACTCATGCACAAGACCACATTAACCGAAGAGGATATTGGCGAATATACCGCCACCACCAAACAAATCCGTCCGGTGACTCTGACGACCTATCAATTGCTAAGTCATCGGCGCAACGCCAATTATCCACACTTTCAAACCTTGGACAAACCCTCGTGGGGCCTCATCATTTACGATGAGGTGCACCTTTTGCCAGCTCCTGTATTTCGCCTAACCGCAAGCTTGCAGGCGCGTCGTCGTCTGGGTCTCACCGCCACGCTCATTCGAGAGGACGGACGAGCCGATGACGTCTTCGCCCTGATTGGACCCAAACGGTTTGATATGCCATGGAAAGAACTTGAATTGCAAGGGTGGATTGCGTCGGCCCAGTGCCGGGAAATTCGAGTGGCGATGCCAAGCATCATCCGCGAGCATTATGCCTCGGCGGATGATGATCATGAGCGTATCCGTATTGCGGCGGAAAATCCGGCCAAGATCGGAGTAGTCAATGAACTGTTGCAACACCACCAAAACGACCATGTATTAATTATTGGCCAGTACCTGGATCAGCTCAAAAAACTGGCGGCCCATACCCATGCACCGCTCCTTACCGGTGAAACCCCGTTACGCGAACGGGAGCGTCTCTACGATGCGTTTCGACGCGGGCAAATCCCCATCCTGGTGGTCTCAAAAGTGGCGAATTTTGCGATTGATTTACCCGATGCCAACGTTGCCATTCAGGTGAGTGGAACGTTTGGGTCCCGCCAAGAAGAAGCGCAACGGTTAGGACGTCTTTTGCGCCCTAAGTCGGATGGAAAAATCGCCACGTTTTACTCGGTCGTGACCGAAGATACCCGTGAACAAGATTTTGCCCAAAAACGCCAGTTATTTTTATGCGAACAAGGCTACCGTTACGACATTGCTCGTGCCGACAGCACAGGTGCTCCAAAAGAGTTGCGTCACGCACCAATTATCCCATTCCCTGGAGGGACACTCGCATGACCTCTATACCCAGCTTGTATGATTGTTTAGATCAATTACCCCGTGAGCAGCAGGCCCTATTGCCTGTCACTGGCCCGATTGAAGGTTGGACTGATCAATTGTTGAACCCCAAGCGGTTAACGGCTTGGCTCTCGACCATTACGGAATCAACGCGCACCGTGCTTCGCGCCTGGCTCCGCGGCCGCTTTGCACTGTCTCATCAGTTGTCCCATATGAACCCTTCTCAACTGTCCGATGTCCTGCAAGACCTGCAACACAGCGGCGTGGGGTTTCAAATCCCCAATTACCCCTTGCATTTGGGCTTGATTATCCCTTTTGATTATTTCGCACCCCTTTTTACGCTCTTAGAGGACATCCCATGGGAGACCTTTCTGACCCAAGAATCCGCCCCGCGTCAGACTCGGACCGCGTCCCACTGGTCGGGATTTTTCCATGACCTCTTCCAACTACTCAGCATGGCCCGCCGTACCCCTTTATCCGTAACCCAACAGTCCACGTTATACAAACGGGTCCAAACTAAATTAACCGAGAGATTTTGGCCGGTTTCGCCCGAAGAACGCCACGCCCGGGTCGGTGTGCTTTTAGCCTATTGCCAAAAGCGGGGTCTGCTTCGACTAGAAGAATCGCCTTTTCAACTGGTAACGTCGACCAAGACCGAATATTTTTTGTCGGCGCTCGACTCCTCGTCCGTGTCAGCCGCATATTCTCACCAATTGTTCGACCAGTTCGGCGCAGGCGGAACCGAATCCGCCCTATTGACCATTTTGGCCTTGGCTCCTGAAGA
>JAKADJ010000486.1 GCA_021820645.1 Bacillota bacterium | reverse complement strand
AAAGCGGGGGCGAACTTCTCGTCAGAGAGTAACCTTACACCAAGAGGTTGGGGGATGCGTATGAAGGCGGTGACGTATCAAGGGCCGTGGCAGATTGCTGTGGATAGCGTGGCCAATCCTAGCATTCAAGATCCGTTGGATGCCGTGGTGAAGGTCACCTCCAGTGCCCTTTGTGGGAGCGATCTGCATATGTATGAGGGGCGCATTCCGCCAGAGCCGGGTATGGTCTTCGGGCATGAAGTGTTGGGCGTCGTACAATCCGTGGGATCCTCGGTGCGACTCATCCAAGAAGGCATGAGGGTCGTGCTCCCGGCCCACGTCTATTGCGGGATTTGCGTCAATTGTGCGCGCGGCCGGAGTGCCGAGTGTCTCACCATGCGCCCGGGCCGGGTCGGCGCTGCGTTTGGCTATGCTAATAAAGGCAACTATCCCGGTGGTCAGGCCGAACTTATCCGCGTACCCTTCGCGGATGCAAACTGCGTCCCCTTACCGGGTGTTCCGGGCGATGAATGGGAAGATGATTTTTTGATGTTAGCCGATGGATTCGTCAGTGGTTGGCATGCCACGGACCTAGCCGCTGTCAAAGCGGGTTCTACAGTAGCCGTTTTCGGTGCCGGGCCTATTGGCTTGCTTTCTGCCTACAGTGCCCTGCTGCGAGGAGCGAGTCAGGTCTTTGTGGTGGACTATGTCCCGGAGCGGCTGCGAATGGCAACGACGTTGGGCGCCATTCCGATCAACTTCTTGGACCAAGACCCGGTGGAGCAAATTCTGGCACATCGCGTAGCGAGCGGACTAGCACCCGGCGAAGCTATGCTCCGAGGTGTAGACTGCGGGATAGATGCGGTGGGGTTTCAGGCATTGGATCGCATGCATCCGAACCAAGAAAACCCGAGCCAGGTGATTCAAGATTTATCGCGTCTGGTCAACCCCGGGGGTTCCATTGGGATTATTGGCGTATTTCCGAAGCACGATCAAAACCCTTCTCAGAAAGGCATGACCAACGGACAACTCACGGTGCCCTGGGGCCTCTTGTTTAGTAAAGGGATTCAGGTGGGTATGGGACGTACCAATGACCGCCAATATAATCGCATGTTACGAGACTTGATTCTCTCGCAAAAAGCAGTCCATCCCGGACGAATTGTCACCCATCACGCCCGACTCGATGACGCGCCTATGCTTTACAAAAAGTTTGCGGACCGTGAAGATGGGGTCATTAAAGTGGTCTTCCAGCCGTAAGGGGGATACGGTCGATATACGCTCCGAAATAAGAAGTATAAACCATCCAGATTACACGAATAGGCATTGAGAGGTCGCTTTCCAGTGGTTGAGGAACGTTCCCCAGGTCGAATTAATAGTCCCCAAACTGTTGGATGTGACGGGCCAGGTAAGGACTCAGGGCAGCCGAGTCATCGGCTGATTTCGTACCATTCGCCCTGTAGTTCCCGTATGACACGGGTCATATCCACAATGTTCTGAAGCATTATGATGTTGGCCACCAAATCTTTGTACTTCATGCCTTTCTCCTGCTCTTCCGGATCGTTCTCCGCAAGACCCCTTGGCCACCGCAGAAAGACCATTTCGAGAAACCGTTGTAAGCTTCCACTCTGTTCGTCATGGCACCACTCTGACGTCGGAGCTCAAAGTCGGCAATGTACCGCAATAGAAACACGGTGCGAACGACACGACCCAGTTCACGAAAGGCCCGATAGAGCCGGTTTTTTACGGCTATTGTTACCGAGCTTGCGTGGTAGCATTGCTGGCAAGGTACTCCCTGCACCGAATCGGCCGTGCTCTTTGCCACCCCGGGCAAAGACGCGTCGACGGTCACGCGCTTTGCTGAGGACTTTCAGGCGCCTGGCGGCAATCCGGACGCCGTGACGGATGGCACCATGGATATGTCGGCCGCCTTCATCAAAGGGGTGCGCACGCAGTTTCCTCACGCGGCCATCACCTTCGATAAGTTTCATGTCATGAAACTCCTGGACGATGCGGTCGATGCCGTCCGGCGCGCGGAGCGCAAAGACCGGCCCGAACTCGCCGGCAGTCGCTATCTGTGGCTCAAAAATCCGCAGCACCTGAAGCCCACGGCCGCTGCCGCCCTCGCGACTTTGCGCCAAGCAGATCTGAAAACGGGGCGGGCTAGGCCGAAGCCTTTTTGCAAAAGTGGTACTGGGCGACGCATAGTCGCCTAGACCCGATTCGTCAGGCCGCGAAGACGCTTAAAGCGCATTGGACCGGGATGTTGCAATATGTTCAGAGTCATCGTACCAATGCCGTGTTGGAAGGGATCAATAGTCTTGTGCAAGCGGCCAAAGCCCGAGCGCGCGGGTACCGTAATATCCACCATTTCATCCAAGTCATCTATCTGATGGCGGGGCAACTGACCCTCCCTCGTCTGACGTTAGGTTGATTGAGACCACCCATACAACATAGCGAGGAGCCAGTTTTAAATGGCATCTCAACTGGAGCTTTTACAGCGATTTATCATCCGCAAACTTCCTATCGCCGTTTTCAGACGTTGATA
>JAKADJ010000485.1:841-2528 GCA_021820645.1 Bacillota bacterium | reverse complement strand
GGGAGGGCGTGGCCAAGCCACGGTGAGCGCAAGAGCGCGTTGCTGTCCATCCGTTACAGCGACTGCGTCGCGCACTTCGGTCCTCTTCTTTGTGTCAAATGCGACTGCGGGCCCCGTATAGCGAGAAACCATCAGGCTCCCGATGGGAAAGCCCCGTAAAACGGAATCCCAAAGGTCAATGATTTGTGAGGGCTTCCAGACGGAACCTCTTTGAAGCATGGGAAGGACAACGTGCCGCTCATTATCATTTCCCACGATCCAGTCAAGCCATTTTGTGAGCGACACCACCTCAACCGATTTGCTTATGCAGGAAACACTCATTGCCACTCTCCCCCTTTATCCTGAATTGAAGCGTCGGCTCACACGCAACGCGCCTGTGTTGCAAGCCCAACCCTTTGGTCGGATTGTGCCCAGGTCCACCCCATCGCTGCAAGTTCATATGAATAGTACATCCACGCCTTGACCCACCCCGGAAGCCGCCTTCGCGGTGGGAAACGACCGCTCGGTTCGCGGTGGGCCGACGCCAGGTGTCTCGGAATTAGGAACGTTCATAGGGAACACCGGTCTGTGTAAAGGGGCGGATCTCTTTGTGTTTAACCCACACAAAGCCATCCCCCTTCGAGAGAAGGGCCACGTCGACAGGTTCCGCCACGGTATCATCCTGATCAGCCGTCATGCGCATAAAAAAGGCCGTGAGGCTGACAAGCGCCTCGGCCATCTTGGCCAGATCCTGGCGGGGGAGCGCGCTCACGGCGGCAAGGAGCGGTTTGCCGTAAGGATCCACAACCTCCTCGTACAGGGATTGATAAAGGGCATTTTTCTAGGATGATGAGGATTCCGATTCGACGGGGGCTATCACGGGCCATATCTTGGGCTCGCTCTCTGGGCAGGCGGTGATACCCGAGTCTTTCCTAACGCCCCTTGAGCTTCAGGAAGTGATCGTCGAGATGGCCTCGGATCTCTGTACTTTTTCGGAATGGAATATCGGTGAGAGTGACGACGACGGGGGCCGCTCGAATCGTGCTTTAAGAGAACGGGTTTGGCAGAAGTATCCGGGATTTTGAGGTATAAATCGGTACGCTATCAGGGGGAGCGAGTCATCATGACAGAAAAGCCATGGTCAGAAGTGTTACAGCAGTACACACAAGAGATGCTCGAGAGCGGCAACTTCATGGCCCATCCGGTTACGAACAAGGTGTGCTTCAAACACCATGAACTCGGATTTGGCTATATGGATGAGAGGGATGCCGTCCACGAGGAATACGATCTGCATATATGACGCGTTGCGTTGCGGCCCCCGATTGGGGATCGGCAGTGACAGATTGCACGTTGTTAGGGGCGCTTTTTCTGAGAGCCCTCAGACCGATTTCACGAGGAGGATCGCTTGCCAAAGATTATTTATGCCGCGTTGAGTGATGCCATCGGTTATGCGCGGAACCAAGATGCGATGCTTGTCGCTAATCGGGTGTGGCAGGGCGAATCGGTCTGCCTCACAGGCACGTGCTCCCTCGAGGATCGGGCCGTTTTTGCCTGTGCCGATGGGCTGCATGTGGGATGCGGCGCGACATGGGCCAGTCGCACGCTGTTGCAGGGTGTCCAAGAGAGTTATGTCCGCTTCCCTGACTGGCTAGTTGCGAAGCGTGTGGCCTGGTTGCAAGCCTTTCTAATAGGAAGGGGACCAAGACCC
>JAKADJ010000485.1:0-831 GCA_021820645.1 Bacillota bacterium | reverse complement strand
GTGCAACTGTTTCATGTCGGCGATAGTCGGGCGTGGTCGATTCGCGAGGGGCGAGCGACACTTTTGACGACCGACCACCCTCATGGCGCCTCCCTACGGAAGGCGATCCTCTCATCGGGCCGTCACGCGGCCGATCTTGCGAGCATCTATGATGCCTTAGTGGGCTACTTTTTGGTGGGTCTGCATGCCGATGCCCCCCAAGTGGTGGCACGGTCGTTTACCATGAATCCCGGGGACAGCCTTATGTTAGGGACCGACGGGGTTTCCCATCTGGAGTTAACGGAAATTGCCGCGTTGGCCACGGGCCTAGGTCCTCAGGATACGGTAGCCTCATTTTTAGACAGGTCATTGCCGATCATCAGAAGGCCTGAGGAGGGAAACGATAATCGCAGTGGCATTATGATTGGGTGGCGGGCCTAGGCTGTGACCGAAAAGGCGCGATGTTTTAGGAAAGTGGGCAGATTCCATAAAGTTCTGTAGGATGACTGTAAGGCTCGGCTCGGTGGGCATTTGACAAAATAGGGCTGGATCTAAGGAGGGTGATGAAAGAGCAAGAACTGTTACGGTGGTTCGAGGAGAGTGCTCGCCCGTTTTTTGAGGAAAATGCTCAACAACGTTTGCCCCCCCTGTTCGATGATTACGAGCGATTGAAGCAACTGCTCTCCGAAACGGATGAAGTCACCATATGTTTCTTGGGGAACTCGGGTATCGGCAAGAGCACGTTATTGAACGCTCTGGCCGCAGGGGCCGATCATATCCTCCCTGCCGGGGGCATTGGGCCTCTCACGGCGCAAGCCACGGAGGTGCGTTACCGCCCGGTCCCTGAATTTC
>JAKADJ010000484.1 GCA_021820645.1 Bacillota bacterium | reverse complement strand
TGGGCTCCGTAATCTCGCCGCGGGCGATTTGGGAGAGCCAGCCGTGACTACGGCCTAACTCCCGGCTGATCGTCCATAGGGGCTTGTGGTAGCGGAGTTTGAGGACGATACGTTGCCAGTTAATCATCGAACAGCCCCCCTTGCGCGTTTTGCGTGCAAGATTCGAGATTTTCCTGCGCGATAGCATAATAAGCTGCTTTCAACTCGGCTCCGATGAACTTACGGCCCATCTGTAATGCTACATAACCCTCGCTTCCAATTCCAGCGAAAGGTGAGAAAACCACGTCTCCGGGACGTGTCCAGAGTTGCATGGCTCGCTCTATCACATCCAACTGGAGCGGGCAGATATGACGCTCATCATCGGATTCCCGCGCTGGGTTTTTGTTGAGGGTGCGGGATTGGTTGATATCCATCCACACCGGGCTCGCGTACTGTTGCCAGACCTCGACTGGGAACTCCTCGGCGGTATGACTAATTGGCTTCGGATTTTCTCCCGGCTTTCGCATGACTACGAGATAATCCGGGATGCCTTGGCGCGACATGGCCGAGTCCTTGCGGATCGTCTTATGGAGCAAACCAAGTGCCTTTGTGCGCTGCATGGCGGTCACTGGATCTTTCCAGATACAGACCTCGGAATGGTAAATAAAGCCCTCAGCCTGGAATGACCGAATCAGATCCCCGCGAAAGTCCTTGATTCCAATATAGCCGTCCAGGACCTTGCTGGTGGGGAGATTCATACAATGGACCGCCATCAGGCGTCCCGGAGTAAGGATGCGGTACATCTCCCTGCAGAGGTAGGAGAACTGCGTCATAAACTCTTTATCGTCTCTGACGTTCCCCATGTCATAGTCCGAGTTCGAATAGGTGTAAAGGCTCGCAAACGGCGGGCTGTAGATAATGAAGTCCACCGAAGACTCCGGCAGCCCCGATGCCACTTGTACGCAATCGCCATTGTAGAGAGCGAATCGGTCCGTGACACATTGATTGTCGATCTTTAGTGCGGTCTCACCCATGACGGGACCTCCATTATTTTTGTCGGACGATAGATCGTCTTCTCGGATTGGGCCTTGAGTACGGACTTTTGCATCAGGTCGCGCATGTGGCCTACCATCTGCGCGCCCAACTCATCGGCTTGCGCCTGCTTGCGTTTGATGTTCTCCACAACAGCGCCCTCGGTTTCGGCCGAGACGATATGGACCTGCACGCGCTTTTTCTGGCCGTACCGATAGCACCGGCGGATCGCCTGATAATACTGCTCCCATGAATCCGAAAGCCCTACAAAAGCCATGTGCGAGCAATGCTGCCAATTCATCCCGAACCCTGCGATCGACGGCTTGGTGACGAGGACGCGTAAAGATCCCTCCGTGAATGCGTCAAGTGCGGCTTCCTTCTGATCTATGGAGTCTGCCCCTTTAACGGCATTGGCTCCGTCGATCTTGGATTCCAGCAAATCCGATTCGTCGTTGAGGTGGCACCAGACAATCCATTGCTCCGACGATTCGTTCACGATTTCCGAGATGCGTTCTACGCGCCCCCCTACGCTTTCGCGCCTGGCGCGGTTGCGCTCTAAAAGCCCGGCGGCTGGAGCGACAAACAAATGGCCTTCTGGCACATCGGACTCAACCACATGATTATGTATATCGAGCCCTGGCAGTTGATAAGCTGATGCGTCATATCCAAGGTCGGCGGGACTGCGGATAACAACAGCCCATGTCGCAAGCCATTCCCAAAACTTAGCCTTTCCGTGGCCCTTGAGTCGCCACTGACTTGTGTCTGATCCGTCATGGGTAAAAAACATGGCGAGCATTTCCGTCATACCCATAATGCCCAAAAACTCGGACTGATTGCCAAGCTCCATGTGGTCATTGGGGCTTGGGGTCGCCGTGCATGAGAGCCGATAGGGGACAAATTGACAGGCTGTTATGAGTGCGTTTCGCGTTTTTCCATCGTGGCTTTTCAGGATGCTGGATTCATCAAGAACAATTCCACTGAACGACTCCAGATCGAAGCGGTCCATCATTTCGTAGTTCGTGATATTTACACCGGGGCGCACATCAGACTGCTGGCGCCCGTAGTGAATTGGGATACCGAACTTCTCTCCCTCGCGGACCGTTTGATGCGCCACACACAACGGGGCCAACACCAGCACATTGGCATTGGTGTGAGTGGCCACGGCATGCGCCCAACTCAACTGCATGGCAGTCTTGCCTAGGCCGGTGTCCGCGAATATGGCAGCGCGTCCGCGCTCACATGCCCATCGGACAATATCGCGCTGGAACGGGAAAAGCGCGTCAGGAAGATTATCAGCCGCAAATCCGTGCGCTACGTCACGGAACGACTTCTGCGCCACAAAGGCGTGATAGTCGCTCAAGCGCCCTCCCACATCACGATGGGGATCTGTATTTCGCGAGCGACTTCGATCTCCCACTGAATGCCTCTGGATTCGCGCCAGCCGTCGATCTGCAGGACGATGAGGCGTGAGGCCGCTCGCAACAGCGGCTCATCCTGCGCTTTCCAGAATGCGCCGGGCTTCGGA
>JAKADJ010000483.1 GCA_021820645.1 Bacillota bacterium | reverse complement strand
CAAAAGCGGATACTGTTCGCGAATATCGGTAACCCGTTCCGACCAATCCAGAATCAAAAAACATCGATGTTCCAATTGACTCAGAAGATGATGAACCCGACCGGTTTTTACCCCCTTGACACGACTGGCCAAACCTTGGGATGGAACATCTTGCACCAAAAGCCACGGCTTATAATCCACTCCACGCCCGATGCCCCGGCCTTCTTTTACACGCCGATCAACGGTGTCGGATGTATTCTCGCGTTTGCGTTTGGCCATAGAGGTCTCCTTTTCTCCAACCAACCACATATAACAAAAGCACAGTTGAAACACCCAAAACACTTGTTTCAACTGTGCCATGTTTTCCCACTACAGTCAAGCTATTTTTTGTCCAGTTAAGATAATTATTGTTCAGTTAACGTAATTTTTGTCACTGAACAAACACCGCGACATTGGTCTACCTTTACTCGACCGTAACCGACTTCGCGAGATTCCTAGGCTGATCCACATCTTCTCCCCGAGCCACTGCAGTCCAGTACGCCAATAGTTGGAGGGGAATAGCCACGAGAACCGGTGCCAATTCCTGGGGACCCAGTTCGAGCGGTATTTTGTGGTCAGCCGGCACGGTTTTGGCCAACAACTGGTCGACCACTGCCCACACTTCCGCACCTCGGGCTTTGACTTCCAAAATGTTCGATACCGTCTTTTCGGCCACATCCCTCTGGGTCACCAAGGCCACCACAGGCGTTCCCTCTTCAACAAGGGCCAACGTACCGTGTTTTAATTCGCCGGCCGCATAAGCTTCGGCATGGATGTAGGAGATTTCCTTGATTTTGAGCTGGCCTTCCATCGCCAATGCATAATCAAGCCCACGTCCCATATAAAAAACGTCACGATGTTCGGCCAATATCTGAGCCATAGCTTGAATGTCTGCGTCCTGCGCATCGAGCATTCTATGCCCCAATTCGGGCAAATGACGGATTTGCCGAACAAGTTCCGGATAGGGCCGCCCATGGATTTGAGCCAATCCGAGTGCGAATAGGGTCAATACCAAGATTTGCGTCGTGTACGCTTTGGTCGACGCCACGGCGATTTCCGGACCCGCATGGGTATACACCACCGCATCTGCCTCACGCGCCATGGTTGATCCCACCACATTAGTAATCGCATACGTCAATTGACCACGCTCTTTGGCCAAACGGACGCCCGCCAAGGTATCGGCGGTTTCCCCGGATTGAGAAATCACCATGACCAAGGTCCCCGGATCCAATACCGGATCGCTATAGCGAAATTCTGATGCCACCTCCACGGTCACAGGAATCCGGGCCAATCGCTCGATAAGCGTCTTGCCCACCAAACCTGCATGGTATGCGGTTCCAGCGGCCACAATATGGATCCGCGACACGTTGTGCAACTGCGCGCCAGTGAGACCCAGTTCTTCGATAAGGACATGGTCGCCCTCCGTGCGTCCTAGCAAACAGTCTCCCCACACGTCAGGTTGTTCCATAATTTCTTTGAGCATAAAGTGAGCATAGCCGCCTCGCTCCGCCTGGCTCACATTCCAGTCAATGGTCAAAATCTCACGCGATACGGGACGCCCATCTAAATCGGTAATCGTGGCACTATTTGGCGTAATGACCGCCATGTCCCCGTTTTCTAACACAATCGCTTGCCGAGTAAACGCCAAAAAGGCACTAAAATCTGAGGCCAGATAATGGGCATGGTCCCCAATCCCTACGACCAACGGACTTGATCGGCGCACGGCCACCACTTTGTCCGGCTCGTTGGAGGATACTGCCAAAAAGGCGTACGCGCCTCGTAGACGTGTTTCAGCTTCACGAACGGCCGTGACTATATCGTGGACTCCGCCGTATTCTTCTAGTAAATGAGGAATGACTTCGGTGTCCGTATCCGATTCAAAACGATGCCCTTTGGCAATCAGGTCGTCTCGCAGCTCTTGGAAGTTTTCAATAATGCCATTGTGCACCGCCGCAATCGATCCCGTACAATCCGCATGAGGATGGGCATTCTCATCCGTAGGACGTCCATGAGTGGCCCACCGGGTATGCCCAATACCACATGGCACATCTCGGGGCAACGTGCCCACCAACGCCTCCAAGGCTGCCAACTTTCCCTTAGCCTTGCGAATGGCTACCCCGCCGGGTGAGGCCAATGCAATTCCGGCCGAGTCATAGCCGCGATACTCTAATTTCTTGAGGCCGCCAAGAATAAATGGCAAGGCCTCTTCCGTCTCGCCCACAAATCCGACGATTCCACACATTTTCTCATCGCCTCCGTCCCGCAAATGCGAGTAATGGAGTCGGTCTCAACCGCACGGTTTTGTGCGGGCCTTACGGCCACGCCTTTGTCCGTGAGTTCTCGGCTGTTGAGAAGCCGGAGGTCACCCGCCGAATAGTTCGAGATCCCTCACCTCGTCAACCGTGACTTTTCTCACGGTTCCGGCGCTCGGGGGCGATGCGTCATGCCTTAGCCGACTCCAAAGCATGTTGCACGACCATCTGCAAACGGTCGGCCCATTGATGAATTGTGGGTGTATCA
>JAKADJ010000482.1 GCA_021820645.1 Bacillota bacterium | reverse complement strand
AATGTGTGGAATCCGACCGTATGGCCTATGGCGAGACCTATTGGCATCGGGTGCACCAACTGCCCGGTGTAATGGTGTGTCCCCATCATCCGTCGACGCCGATTTATCCGGGGCGGCTTGCGATTCATAACGCCCGACATCGGCAGAGTTTCGATACTTTGGAGGGGGTCGTACGGTCAGAAAACGCTAGCCGTATTCCCAATCCTATTATCCACCCCGATCTGGCTGTCTTCATTGCCCGCCAAAGTTGGGTGTTGCTTACGCAATCCCGAGCGGCCGTAGGGCTAGATGTTCTACGACAACGTTATTTGGAAAGGTTGCAGGAACGAGACCTGGCGCAAGAGAGCGGCCGAATTCGGGCACGCGATTTCGTGCAGCAATTTGAGCGCTCTTACGGTCAGGATTGGTTGCGGGCGATGGGATGCGGGCTGACGGAAGATGGCGAACAAGCTTGGGTATTGCGAATGGTCCGCCGTCCCAAGGGGTCCCAACACCCCCTTAAACATCTATTGTTGGCCTATTTTCTCGGCATGGCGATGGAGACGTTATTGGGGCCACAACCATCTTCGGAATCGCTTAAGAGCGATCACTTGTGGCCGTGTCTCAATCAGGCAGCCAACCATTATGGTCAGTCCCTGATATCCGAGGCGCAATCCGAGATCCGAAAGACTACGCATGGTACGATAGGCATTTTTACCTGTTCGTGTGGCTTCAGCTACCGTTGTGCTGTCGGAGGTGACCCGTATCTTGAAGCCAAGGTGGTGCAATTTGGCCACCTTTGGGAATCAAGGCTCAAAGTGCTAAGTGAGGATCCTAAGATGACCCTGCGCGGGGCGGCACGGATTTTAGGCGTCGATCCCGGGACGGTGAAGTATCACGCTACGCGATTGAAGCTAAAGAGATGGCAACATCCTCCCGCTCCCGAGAAATCCCATCCGCCAGAACCAGTCGAGAGTCAGCGGCAAAAATGGCTCGATCTAAAAGTCCAGTATCCGGATATGGGACGTACCGCCCTCCGCCAGACCGCGCCAGCGGTTTGGACCTGGCTTTACCGCCATGATCGGGAGTGGCTAATGGCACATCAGCCGCCCACTCTTCCAACATTGAGGCCAGAACGGAGAAACCGTGTGGACTGGAATCAGAGAGACCGGGACTGTGCTGCTCAAGTTGCTGCCATTGTCGCCCGTGTGAAGCAACAACAAGATCCCATAACGCGTATAACGGCCCGCGCTATCTTTCGGGAGTTGGATCACAGCAGTTGGTTTGAGCGGCATAGGGACAAACTTCCTCTGACCATTCAAGCCATTTCCAGCGTGGTGGAGGATCGGACAGCATTTGCCTTGCGCCGTCTGAACATGGTGGCGGCGGACTTTTGGCGTACAGGCCGTCCACCGAAGCCATGGGAACTTTTGCGTGTGGCCGGAATCCGGACCGATTTGACACTCCTTCCGGAAATCCAAGCCACAGCAGCCCAACTTTGTGATCCGGAGGCAATGACCATTCATGCCTCTTCGTAGGATTCGTTGGAGCCCGTGGCCATTTGCTACCAATCAAGTCGTAACTCTTTATTGGATCCGATCGCCTCAGTATGATCAGGTAAGTCATCAATGGATGACCACGGCGGTCTTTCAAGACGATGTCCGAAGCTTCCATGATGTGCGGGTTCCATGGGGCTTTTTGCCGTGGCTGAAGATCGGGATATCATATCGCAACGGCATTCCAGTGGATGACTTATCCCAGGGGAGGAAGTTCAAACTAGACGACTTGGACCAATGGGATGTGCAAATCGCGGAAGCAGGTCAGGTCATTTCCCGTGAGTGGTATCCGTTGCGAACACGGTCGAATTTGGCCGAGTTTTGTTGGGTCTTTTATCGTGGGGGTAAGAGAGTCATAGTTCCAGAACTCGAAGGTATTCGGGCTTTAGTGACTCCCGCACGATTTCTTGCCTTGGGATGTTTGGAACCGTCCTTTCTTGATACCATAGTACGCAATTACCAAATCAATGGAGATGCCTTGTACGTCCAGTTCAGTGGGGATGTGCCCGTTCGGCTTCTGACACGGGCCTTTGTTCTGCGGGTGGCGTACCTCTTGCTAGACACCTCTGTTCGCCGATGTTGGGATGCTTTATATCCGTATCAGCTACGGTCTAACCCCGGTCGTATCCAGTGTCCTGCCCCTGAGGTACGAAGCTTGGTGGCACGTGGTCAGACGATGCCCAGGGACACCCTCATGGTCTACGAAATCCTGCAGGCCACATTGCACCCTTTGCAGGTCAATCAGGTTCTGTGGCGGCATCCCCACAGCGAGCCGAAGCCAGAGAGGGATGAGGTCAATGGACGATGGCGCCAGGTGGACACAGTCGGCAAAGATTTGGCACTTGATAAGCGGGTTGCGGCAACCGGTGCCGGTTCAATTCTCGTTGATGGCACCGGGGTAATCAGAGACGCTCGGGGAGTTCAAATCCGGCGGTGGGGGGTAGAGAGCCATAAGACGCGAAATTGGCGGGTTCTGACCAAAGAACGCAAAGAGTTCAGGGTG
>JAKADJ010000481.1 GCA_021820645.1 Bacillota bacterium | reverse complement strand
ACCTCGCGACTTGAGGCCACAACGCGCCGCACCGACATTTTAGTGGCACTGAACCAAGAAACCATCGATCGAAACGTGCATGAACTCGATGGCGGTTTACTCCTGGGAGACCAGTCTTTCGGCCCCGTGCTCCCAGAAGGCGCTCGGGCACATCTTTTAACCCTTCCGCTAACCGAGATTGCCCGCAACTTAGGCTCCGTCATGATGCGTAACATGGTGGCCGTCGGTGCCTCCGCAGCACTCATCCAACTGCCTCTCGATGTCTTTTTAGATTACGTCACGAAGAAATTTGAAAAAAAAGGTGAGGCCGTGGTGAATGCTAACCGACAAGCCGTCACCACCGGATATGAGCGTGTAATTGACGAATACGGAGCCCTACTAACATTTAAATTAGGTACCCCCACCCGAGGCGATCGCCTGGTCATTAGCGGCAACGACGCCATCGCGTTAGGCGCCATTGCCGGCGGATGCCGTCTCATGTATGGTTATCCGATTACTCCTGCCACCGACATCATGGAGGCGTTGGTCCGATGGTTCCCGGCGGTCGGAGGCGCTGTGGTGCAGATGGAAGATGAGCTCGGGTCGATTACCGCAGTCATTGGCGCCGGATTCGCCGGAGCTCGTGCGATGACCTCCAGCTCCGGCCCGGGTATTTCGCTGATGCAAGAAGCCATTGGTCTGGCTTCGGTGGCGGAAATCCCGGCCGTTATCGTGGATACCCAGCGCGGAGGCCCTAGTACTGGGATGCCCACCAAACAAGAGCAGTCGGATCTACTCGCCCTACTTCATGGCGGGCACGGAGACACGCTTCGAGTGGTGTTAACTCCGGGCTCGGTCGAAGAATGCTTTGACGACGCTATTGAAGCCTTTAATCTGGCTGAACAATTCCAAACCCCGGTCATCATCGCAACGGACCTCTCCTTGGCATTATGGCAACAGAGTGTGGAACGTAGCAGCCTCAATGGTCCGAATGCCTCGATCCGCAAGGGATCCACGTTAAGCCAGGCGGACCTCTTGGCCTTAGGAGAGAATGTATTCCAACGCTATCAATTTAGCCCCGATGGGATATCTCCCCGCTCGTTACCGGGTGAGAAACATGGTCAATACTTGGCCACCGGGGTCGAACATGGGCCCAGTGGCAAAGTGAGTGAGGACCCCGTCAACCGGGAACGCATGATGAATAAGCGGTTGGCAAAACTTGAGGGGGTCACGGCTATCCGCGATGGCTTCCGTTACGAAGGGCCCGACCACCCGGAACTCATCTTGGTCGGCATCGGGTCAACCGTCGGCATTTTACGCGAAGCCGTCCAACACCTGGGTGACCGGGTTGGGTTGGCTTGGTTCCGCACCCTATCGCCGTTTCCAACCGACCGTGTCCGCGATGTGCTCGCACCGGCATCCCAGGTGATGGTGGTGGAACAAAACGCCCTGGGCCAAATCCGCCAGTTAATGGCCGCCCACGGCGTAAACGACGAACGGTTCACGAGCTTTCTTAAATATGACGGAGTCCCTTTCTTGCCGGAAGAAGTGGTGATCCGTGCAAAAGCCTTAGTCAGTCCTGTGGAGGTGCACTAGATGGCAACGTTACAAGATTTCCGCACCACTGAAAAATCCTGGTGGTGTCCAGGCTGCGGCGATTTCGGCGTGCTGGCTGCCATGCAAAAGGCCTTAGTGGCGGTAGGGGCAAGCCCGGACACGACGGCCATTGTGGCGGGCATTGGATGCTCTGGAAAAATCGGGAACTATATCAATTCCTATAACATCCATGTCACCCATGGCCGTGCCCTGCCAGCCGCGCTAGGCCTAAAGATGGCCAATAGGGATCTTATGGTTTTAGTAGCAGGAGGCGATGGAGACGCCTACGCCATTGGTATGGGCCACTTCATGCACGCCCTGCGCCGGAATTACAACGTCACCTATATCGTGATGGATAATCACGTATATGGTTTAACCAAAGGTCAGACTTCCCCAACCTCTCAAGAAGGGTTTAAGACCAAGACGACCCCGCGGGGAAGCATTGAACGCCCCATCCATCCGTTGATGCTAGCGGTTTCGGCGGGCGCCACCTTTGTGGCGCAAGGATTTTCGAGTTGGCAGCCCCAACTGGCGTCCCTTATCCAAAAAGGTATTGAGCATCCCGGTTTCTCGCTTATCAACGTGATCTCACCTTGTGTCACGTACAACAAGGTCAACACCTACGACTGGTATAAGAAGACTTTAGAAAATCTTGACGAAGATAGCACCTATGAGACCAACGACCGTAGTGCGGCTTTAGCCAAACTCCACCAAACCGAAGAATTGGTGACCGGGCTCATTTATCAGGAAGCATCTACCCCTTACGAAGCCCTCATTCCCGGATTTCGAAAGACGCCTTTAGTCCAGCAAGATCCGCATGTGGATGCCGCGGCGTGGGATAACATTCTGGCCACCTTAGAATAGGGCGGCAACAAACCCCGGGGGCCTTCCCGCATGGGGCACCCGCCGGGGTTTGTTATTTTTTGATGAGGTCATCCGACCTTGGTATTAGCTCAACCGGTGAAACGG
>JAKADJ010000034.1 GCA_021820645.1 Bacillota bacterium | reverse complement strand
TATGCGGCATTTCGATTCAAACTCAATGCCGATGGGACTATTATGGATGAATCCTGGGATGCGGTCGCGGTAAATAGTTAGTAGAAACTTGTCGCGACGGTTTCTTTTTTGGCCAGAAATTGTTTAAATGAAGGGAGGATGACGCCAAATACGGGACGGATGAGACAAGATGAGTACATCAACGATGACCAAGAAGCAAGGGTTTGCGACGCGTGCGATTCATGTCGGGCAAGCGCCGGATCCGACGACGGGAGCCACCATCGTCCCGATCTACGCCACGAGCACCTACACCCAGGAGCAACTAGGCCAACATAAAGGCTATGAGTATGCACGGGGAGACAATCCGACGCGCTCGGCACTAGAAGAGGCCTTAGCCTCATTAGAACAGGGATCTCGGTGCTACACATTTGCGTCCGGATTGGCAGCCAGTGACGTGGTGTTGCGCCTCCTCCCACCCACTAGTCACGTGATTGCGGGACACGACCTTTACGGGGGGGTATACCGACTCTTTGAGCGGGTCTATCACCCGGAAATTAATGCCGTGAGCTACGTCGATTTGGCGGACCTCGAAGCCTTTGAAGCGTCCATACGGGAAAACACTAGACTATTGTGGCTTGAGACCCCGACCAACCCACTGCTCCAGGTCTACGACATTCGGCAACTGACAGACATCGCGCATCGGCACGGAATTTTAGTAGCGGTAGACAATACCTTTGCGTCGCCCTATATTCAAAACCCTCTGGTCGATGGGGCCGACGTTGTCGTGCATTCGACCACGAAATATATTGGGGGGCATTCCGATGTGCTTGGTGGCGCCATTATCGTGCAGGACCTCGCGTTAGCGGAACGGATCAAGTTTTTGCAAAATGCGGCGGGGGCCATCATTGGCCCGTTTGAGGCATGGCTCACCTTACGCGGCCTAAAAACCCTGGCCCTACGGATGCGTCAGCACACACATAATGCTGGCGTCCTAGCACAGTATTTGACGCATCATCCGCGAGTAGCGAGGGTTTACTATCCCGGGTTATTCGAAGGGGTGGCGCGCGCCATTGTGGACCGCCAGATGCGAGAATATGGGGGCATGATTTCATTTGAACTAAAACCAACACGACAAGACCCGCTCGAGCAGGCCCGTGAGGTGCTGTCGCGCTTCGAAGTTTTCTCATTAGCGGAGAGCTTGGGCGGCGTCGAATCCTTAGTGGGACACCCGGCCACCATGACTCATGCCGCTATCCCGAGAGAAATTAGAGAGGCGCGCGGCGTGCGCGACGGGTTGATCCGGTTATCCGTAGGTATCGAGGACGAGGCCGATCTTTTAGAGGATTTGGAATCGGCGTTAAGCTAGGGATGGATGGCATCGCGTAAGCCTGGTGTGAGGAAAGGAGACAAGCCATTTGGAACGATTCGGGTTATTTATTGACGGCCAGATTCAACCGACCCGGGAGTATTATCCGGTCATGCATAAGTATCGACGGCAGCCGATCGCGGAGGTTGCCGAGGCTGCTTCGGGCGATCTACATCGGGCGGTCGATGCTGCCTGCGAGGCATTTTCGCGTCCGTGGCCGATTCATGACCGATATCGGGCACTCGAACGCGCCGCCGACTTGTTAGCAGAACGTGCGGAAGAATTTGCTCGTCTCATGGCAGCCGAGGCAGGCAAACCGATTAAAGAGGCCCGCGTGGAAGCGGCGCGTGGCCAACAGACCCTCAGATATTCGGCGGTGGCCGCCCGCACCCTCAAAGGCATGGAGGTGCCCATCGCTGGCAATCCAGGATCCGAAAGACGCCTGGCATTCACCATTCGAAAGCCCTATGGGGTCACCTTAGCTATTACCCCCTTTAATTTTCCTCTTAATCTTGTATTGCATAAGGTGGGACCGGCGCTTGCCGCAGGTAATCCCGTCGTGTTAAAACCCGCACCGGCAACCCCGCTTACAGCCCTGAAGCTAGCTCGGCTACTCGATGAAGCCGGAGTCCCGGCGGGTTATATTAACGTGGTGACCGGCCAAGGTCCGGAAATTGGGGAACAACTGGTGAAAGATCCCCGGGTGGCACTCATTAGTTTTACAGGTTCGGCAGCTGTGGGGCAGATTATCCGAAGCCAAGCGGGGCTAAGGCCGGTGCTTTTGGAACTCGGCAATAACTCGGCCAATATCGTGCATGAAGACGCGGACATTGAATCTGCGGCCAGAGCTTTGGCGGCCCGGGCCTATGGCTACGCCGGGCAAGTCTGCATCTCGGTGCAACGTATTTACGTGCATCAAAAAGTCTGGAGTGCGTTTCGGGGCGCCATGGAGCGTGCTACTCAAGCGCTAGTCATTGGCGATCCCGAGGATCCCACCACGGACGTCGGCCCCATGATTAACGAAGCGGCGGCGGAGCGTGCCGAGAGCTGGTACCAGGAGGCGCTGAGTGGCGGGGCTCATCCAGTCATTAGACCCACGCGCCGTGGCGCGTTATTTTCGCCTGCTCTATTAGAAGACGTAGCACCCTCGTTGCGGGTGATGTCCGAAGAGGTTTTTGCGCCTTTGGCCGGACTCGTGCCGTATCAAGACATTGACGAGGCCATTTCATGGGCCAATCAGAGCCGGTATGGCCTTCAAGCGGGAATTTTTACACAAAACTTGGGGGTGGCGATGAAGGCGGCGCGGGAACTTCAGGTTGGTGGTGTCATGATCAATGACAGTAGCGCCTATCGCGCCGACAACATGCCCTATGGCGGGATTAAGGAATCCGGGATTGGTCGCGAAGGCCCAGAATTTGCGATTGAAGAAATGACCTACCCCACCGTTATTGTGCTTAATCTTTAAACGCGGAACGCAAAGGGCGCAAAACAGGAGGTCGGGCTAGTGTGGGTGATCTTTGATATTGAGACAATCCCGGATTCCAGGGCCGGGCGGCGTTGGCTTAACCTTAGTGGAGAGCTTTCGGATTCTGCCGTGCGAGAAGCGATGCTGGCCAAAAGAGCTCAGGAGACCGGTGCTAGTAGCTTTCTTAAACCAGCCTTTCACCAAGTGGTCGCCATTGCCGCCGGTATTGTGGATGACTCTGGCGCGCTCCGTAAGGTGACGGCGCTGGGGACTCCAGATGGCGACGAAATCCATTTAGTCGGGGAATTCTTTCGGATCATTAAGGAGTCCCGGCCGCACCTAGTGGGATGGAATTCCGGGGGATTTGACCTTCCTGTGTTGGCACTCAGAGGGATGTTGTATTCAATTCCCGCCCGGGCCTATTACCAACAAGGGGAACCGTATCACGGCTATCGGAAGCGCTTTGACGAAGAATCCCATATCGATCTCATGGACCTGCTGTCAGGATATGGAGCCAGCGCGCGCATGTCCTTGGATGAGATGGCCGCGGTGCTGGGGTTTCCCGGCAAGCTGGATACTCATGGTTCCGATGTTTTGGAGCTTTATGAATCTGGAGCAATCCAGGCCATTCGGTCGTATTGTGAGACTGATGTCATGACCACCGCACTCATTTTTGCGCAATACGCACGACATCGGGAATGGATGGACGCCGATCAGGCGATGACATTTGAGCGCAGTGTGGAGAACTTTTTAGCCGAACGAAACGAAACCCATTGGCGAAGTTTCCAAGATCGTTGGCGATCGTTGCGAGATGTGCCTCATGCCTAATTGGTATCCATGGGGACCCGTAGTCCGAACGACTTTAAAAGCGCAGTTTGGTCTCGACCACTTTCGCCCACTCCAAGAGGAGATTGTGTGTCGGGCGCTGGCCGGAGAGTCCCAAGTGGCGGTCCTGCCCACGGGGTCCGGGAAATCTCTTTGCTATCAACTACCGAGTCTACTTCTGCCCTATCCCACGGTGGTGATTTCTCCCCTCATTGCCCTAATGAAGGACCAAGTAGACAGTCTGGCAGCGCGGGGAATTCGAGCCAACGCGTTGACCGGGCGGCTCTCGCTAGCGGAGCAACGTCAGATGATTCGCGATTGGGAATTGAGCCGGGTCCCCTTGCTATTTTTAGCGCCTGAACGATTGCAGCATTCTGAACTCCTGGAGGCGTTGGATCGCGGTACTAAGACGAGTTTACTGGTGGTGGATGAGGCTCATTGCATTTCCGAGTGGGGACACGATTTCCGGCCCGACTACCGTCGCATCCGGGAATTTCGTAATCGGGCGGGGAACCCTCCCATAATGGCGCTCACGGCGACGGCGTCTCCCCGGGTGCGCCGCGACATTGTGTATCAATTGGCGTTACCCGATGAAGATTTAATTCAGCACGAATTTTCGGTAGATCGACCAAATCTTCGTTTCGGGGTCAAGGTGGCCGCCTCAACCCGGGAGCAACGCCTTCTAGTAAGCCAAAGCATCCGCGGGACGACACGGCCCGTCATCGTCTATGCGGGTACTCGGCGGCAAGCCGAAGAATGGGGTGAATGGCTCACCGAGGATCTTGGGCGTACGGTCGCCGTGTATCATGCGGGGTTGGAAGAATCGACGCGGGCGGCCGTGCAAGACGACTTTGTCTCAGGACGGGTGCCTTACGTAGTTGCCACCACGGCCTTTGGTATGGGCATCAATCGGCAGGATGTGGGAGACGTCATCCACGTTAGCGTGCCGGAATCGATGGCGGCCTATTATCAGGAAGTGGGCCGGGCGGGACGAGATGGTGCGGCGGCAAATGCCCAGATGTACATTCGATACGGAGATATTGAACGACGGGAAACCCGCATTGAGCTGGGCGAACCTCAGTTCACAGAGGTCCAGCGGATCTTGGAAGCGATACAACACCTTCCTCATAAACGGCGGGTGCGATGGGAGCTTTTAGACGACGATCTCGACGTCTCTTTGGTGATGGCGGCGCTCCATGAGATGCAACTAATCACGGTAGGTGACCGATCCGGGCGCACCGTAGGAGTAACCCGTCTTGCCGACTTGGACAACCTTACCGCCGAGGCCATCTGGAATCGATTGGAACAACGACATCGGTACCGTCAGCAGCAATTTCGCTTGATGAGGAGTTATGTGTTGGGTACCGAGTGTCGCCGTCGCCGGATTGGGCAATACTTTGGCCAAAGTCTTTCAAGTCGGGGTGCTGACTGTTGTGACATCTGTGAGCACGGTGGACAGGATAGGGCAGCTACTCCAGACTGGTCCTTGGTGGCTCAGCTACGCCAATGGCGAGCCAAAATGGCCGATGAGGCGGACCTTCCTCCGTATCGGATCCTCGATGACCGGGCGATTCAATCGCTGGCAACCGCGATACCGGACACATTAGCAGCACTGAAGCTATGTCCCGGAATCGGCCCGGTTAAACTGTCCCGTTATGGGGACGCACTGCTCGCCTTAATAAGGCCGTTCGCTACTAGCCAGACCACATCCAGCGATCCGACTGAACTGTTGGTTACCCCCAAGACACTGGCTATTGCCATGTTCCGTGAAGGCGTTCCCCTGGACGAGGTCACACGCCGTGTGGCCAGGTCGCACGGTACCGTGGTGGGATACCTGATAGAATGGGTTAGCACCATGGATGTCGAAGATTGGAGACGCTATGTACTACGCCTCGTCCCATCCGCCGTCATGGCGACGATTCTCGCGGAATTTGCCAAACACGGGTCGGATCGTTTACGCCCCATCTTTGAGGCGCTCGAAGGGGCCCATTCGTATGACATATTAAGGGTGGTCCAGGCCATCGTTCGCCGGCAATCGCTTTCTCATGCATTCCTCATGGAGTCCACGACACCATAAGACAAAAACTGCGAGCCTCCCTCGAATATTATGGGGAGGAGCCGGGATACGTGCGGGCCGGGGTAACCCCGACGTGCTCACTAGCGTTATAAGCTATTAGAGAACTAGAGAACGACCCGGTAGGCCTGATGACGCTACCATTAAGCCGCAAGCTAAGGAGGAACGCGCGATGCGACTGGCAGCATTTTTGTTCGGTTTATTTGGGACATTGACGGCAACGGCGATTGCGATCTTGGAAATTTTATTACGGGGGATCCACCCGGTCGGGATTACGGTTTCCACTAATGAAGCCATTCGATCCCTGGCGGCAATCTGGGCCGTGCTAATGTCAATTTTGTCGATGGTGTTGGTGTTTCGTTGGGAAAAGGCCGCCGTGGCGGTGCTAATCTTTGCGGTGGGGCTCGAATACTTCGGATCCCCCACATTTTGGTATTTCCCAACTGGATTTTGGGCGATTGCGATCCTGCTCGCCGTGACGGCTGCATTCTGGCCACCGCGTGTCGATCAACGCAAGGATCCCAAAGAACCACGATCCCATCTATGGGACGTGGGCTAGGTTTAAGGGGCGCGGCCCATACGGGCCGCAAGCCATACCCCAATACTAATGCTTCCCCCACTGGCCAAAAGCCCACAAGTTGGCCGATCAATCTGGTGGCGAATTTTTTGGTCTGAGAGATAAAAACCTAACAAGCCCCGTGTCACATACCGATGAAAGGACGCATCAGGAAGCCTTTCCGCTTCGGTCTGCGCTGTCCGATAGATGACTCGGATCCTCTCGATGGCGGTGTTATAGTCTCGGTAGTAGGAGACAAAGTTGAGATCCCCGCCAATCAGGTCTTCTTCCCGATCGATGAGGTAATCGAGCAAGATGTGCAGCGCACCAATCCAGGGGAAGTATAGACTCTGCACCAGGAGTACTAAGGATGGAGAGGGTCGGCCCGAGGTAGCCAGATTTAATAGGGCGAAGAGGCCGAGGGTGGAGCCGGTGGCTGCCGCAAACTCCCACCACGCCAGCCCGTACTTATCTCCACCCTCTCTTTGGAACCAGGCTTCTAGAGCTGGCACCCGGGTCTCCTCGGGGCCATGTTTGAACACCTGCAAGTCGACGTAAAGTTCGACCAGACGCCCCAAACCACCCTTAATCTCGAGATACCCGGGGAACTGTCGAAGGCTTTGATGGCACACCCCGATAAGCTTGGCGATATACCCACCGTCGTCCTGGTGGGGATGTAGTGCGTAATAGTCGCGGGGCGGGGTGTCTAACACGACTGCATCTAATAAGGCTTGGTGCAACCACCGCAAGTTATCCGGATCCTGAGAGGGTCCGCGATCGGTGACAGTGTCCAGATAGTCACAAAGGGTCTGGTACGGGACCAGAAACTCCATGACGTGGCCTTCAGGGTCTCTGGAGGGGGCCCCGAAGACACCGCCGCCTTCGCAGTGAAATTGCTTATGGGTCAGCGAGTCGAGTGCCTGTTCCCTTAAGGCAGGATGAGGAATGGACTCAGCCCAATTCCTGATCGTTGCCAGTGACTCAATGACTAGGGGGCGCACGGCCCGGAAATATTCCGTACCCCAGCGCCACGAGCGCAAGAATTCTTTAGCTGTCGCCATGCTTGGCCTCCTTGACCCGTCTTTATCATGAGCCTATGCCGCCGCCCGGACTTATTTTCCCGGGACTTTTCCTATCGGCAAAAAATCAAGTCCGTCGGGTCGGCTCAGGTATCCCGGGGCACTACCGGCCACCCCGGTATGTCCATATTGCCACACAATTTTGTTGGTTTTTGGGTTAATCACAATCACCCGGTCGTTATAGTCGTCGTTGAGCAGTATATTTCCGTTGGACAGTTCTACGGCCAGGGACGGATTAAAAAGCTTTCCGGGCCCGGACGTTACATAGTACTTCCAGAGTATATGCAAGGTGGGCCCCGGGGCTACCTTGAGAATCATGCCGGGGTTGGTGTAAGACACCACAATAATATTTCCGTGGGGCGTGAAATTGGCATCCGACGG
Source organism: Bacillota bacterium (assembly GCA_021820645.1). The sequence goes on along the minus strand of JAKADJ010000034.1, from coordinate 6,082 downwards.
ATAATTAAGCGGCAACGTAAGTTGCCACATGACCTGACCCGCCTTATTCAATAAGATGATATGGCTGCCGGATATCTCGGTTACCAGCATCTCCCCGTGAGGGCCCGGAAAATCTCCATTGGGGGCGCCGTACGTGGCTGGAGGGTTGGGATTATACACCCCGGTTTGTCCATATTGCTTGACGATTTTTTTGGTGGCACGGTTGATAAAGAGAATGCGTTGGTTGCGAATATCTGCCGTGGTCACGATGCCGTTATTATGCAAAATCGCATCATCCGGGTAATTCAGTTCCCCAGGGCCCGAGCCTTCTACTCCGGGAACTCCATATTGCCATACCACTTTCTTTTTCTTGATGCTAATAATGGCTACCGTGCCATTGGTTTCTTCGTTGGTGATGATTTCTTTGTAGTGCTTTCCATAGCCTGGCCCAAAGAATGCGTCGTCCGGCGTCTTAAAAGGTAGGTTGGGGGTCGTGCCGGGTGAAGGAAACTGCCAGACCACACGTTTGCCGGGCGTCACGATGAGGATTCGGCTGTTTAGGGAATCGGCAATCAGGACGTCTCCGGGCAGAACTGAGGAGTGGGTATGGCTGCGCCAAGGGTACTTGGTCGATGCTTTCTGAGTGTGCGGTGCCGGCGCCTGCTTCGTTACCCGGTGCGGCGTCGCGGTGGTGCCACACGCCGCAACGCCGAACGTTAACAGTAATAGAGCCGCTACACCTTTGGTGGATTGTGTCATGAGACCTCCTATAAGAAACCCGGACATGTTTAGAAGCCTTACGTTATGATGACCCATTGTGGCACGGGATATTGCACCGGACCTGGTATGGACCCGTGGAAGGGCTAAACCGTTCCCCGGGCGTGCTATTGCAGTCTAGGAGCGCGGGGCCAGCTTTCCCGGCGCCAAGTGCGGTCTTGGGCCGAACTCCGGTACCTGCGCCGGATGGCGCTCCAACAACCCGAGGATTTCCTCGATGGTACGTTCTAATTGCGCGTCACGACCCTCACGGTAGTCTTGCGGCGTATTGTCGATGATGATATCGGGATCCACACCGTAGTTTTCCACGCCAAATCCTACATCGTTGAACCAGTAGGAGTACTCCGGTTGCGACGTAATGGAGCCATCTACCAACCCATAGCGTACGTCAATGCCGATGACGCCTCCCCAGGTACGCGTCCCTACTAACGGCCCCAGCTGCATTAACTGAAAAGCTTTACTAAAGATATCCCCGTCGGAGCCAGCGTTTTGGTTGGTCAGCGCTACAATGGGTCCCAGCACGCTTTCGGAAGGGTAAGGGTAAGGACGACCATGCCTGGGAATGTCGTATCCGATCCGCTTACGGCCTAAGGTTTGTAGAATCAAGGGGGACACGTGTCCTCCGCCATTAAACCGGATGTCCACGATGAGAGCATCGTGATGCACCTCGGATAAATAGGACCGATAAAACTCGGAAAATCCTCGAGCCCCCATGTCGGGAATATGTACGTAACCGACCCGGTTGGAGGTGGCATGGTGCACCATCTCGCGGTTTTGCGTCACCCATTCACGGTACCGTGCGTATTGCTCCTGTTCGAGCGGTTGGATTATCACGGTGCGGCGTTCGTCCTGAGCGGACAAAATGGTCAGCGCCACGTCATCCCCCGCGGTGTCGACCAGCCACATTCGGGGAGAAATGTCCCGACTCACGGGATGGCCGTTGACGGCCTTAATCAGGTCTCCCACTTCCACGTTAATGCCCGGGGATCTTAAGGGTGAGGTCGCGTTGGGCTCGAAGCTGTCGCCGGTGACAATGTGCGTAATTTGGTAGCCATGGCGCTCGTTGTCCCATACAAGGTCGCAAGCCAGCGAGCCCAACCGATGTTGGGGTTCGGACCGATAATCGCCACCCATCTCATAAGCGTGCGAGGTACCTAATTCTCCCTGCATTTCCCACATGAGGTCGGAGAGTTCGCCACGGGTGCCGACTCGGGGTAAGAGTGCCAGGTACCGGTCGTAGATGGCATTCCAATCAATCCCGGACATGTTTTGGGTCCAGAAGTTGTTGCGCATGAGTCGCCACGCTTCCCGTAGCATCTGATTCCACTCGGCTCCCCGATCGACCTTAAGTACGATCCGATCGAGGTCCACGATGCCGCTTTCCTTGCCGGGCTTGGTTTCTTTAGGATCCACCTTCTGTCCCGCCTTGACCACCCGAATTTTGCGTCGCTGGGCAATCACCATCAGCGTACGATCCTGATTGAGATCAAAACGAAAGACTTTGTCGGCGACGGTTTCGGTTTTTAGGGTACTCCATTCAAATCGATGGAGGGTAGCGCGAGGCTCCTCACTTTGGCCCATCGAAGTCTTCGAGAGCCGTCCTTCGGGTTCCACCGTGGTCCAAAATACGTCCTGGGCCGAAGCTCCGAGTTGTCGGTATTGACCCTCCTCCACCGGGAAGGGCAAGACGCGATCCTGAATGCCGTCGGTGTCAATTTTTGTGACCAATGGGCCCGCATCGGGGTCCTGGGAATCATGGGCCGGGGTGTCAATTAAGGGACTCGGTTCTCGCACGAACGGCGAAGTCCGGTCGGCCTCCAACGGAATTAAATAGGGTTTGCCGCCTTTGGTAAAATCGTAGTCAAAGCGCATGGTATCCGGAATGGGGTCAAACGTTCGATACGATAGGAAATAGAGGTAGCGGCCTTTGGGATCGAAAAACGGGTGCCCGTCGGCAAATTGTGGACGGGTGGCGTCGACCTGGCGATTTTCGGAGAGGCTATAGAGCCTAATCGAGCTGGTGTGTTCGGTGTGGGCAAACTCATAGGCTATCCATCGACTGTCCGGCGACCAATCCAGATTCGCAATACGGGCCTGTAACGAGGTATCCACAATTTTAGTCGTCAGGGCCTTGAGGTCCGCCAGCCAGAGTTCCATGCGCTCGTTGGTCAGGGCCGCAAATTGGCCATCGGGAGAGATGGCTAAGGTTTCTACATGTCCCAGGTTGTGCCCGACAAAGCGAACCGTCGGTTCAGCCGGATCGATATAGTGGATTTCCAGCACCTCTTCTCCCCCGTCATCGGAGATGGTCACCATGCCCCGATCATCCGGAAGCCAGCGAGATAGTCGATAACGCACGCCATCCGTGGCACCAAGGGCAACGACGGGACCGGCCCACGGGCCCAGGTGAAACAATTTACCTCGCGTGGTGACTCCGATGCGGGTCCCGTCGCTGTTCACCGTAGCCTCCGTAAGGTACTGCTCGGCGCTCGGGTAGATTGGCTCGCGTTGGGCACGTTGGCTCCGGTAATTGACGGCGATTTCTATACTCTCGCCTAATGCGGGATCGAAGACATAAAGATTGGCCCCGGCATGATAGACGATTCGAGCGCCGTCGGTCTTGGCGTTCCGCGCATAATAGGTATTGTGGTCGGTATGGCGTCGAAGGTCATCGCCGGTTGGCGCCATGGAATAGAGATTGCCATATCCTTCGTGGTCGCTAATGAAATAAATCCGGTGTCCAATCCACATCGGCGAGGCGAAATTGCCGTTGACTCCATTATATTGGGTGAAGGTACCGGATCCGTCGCGGTCAATCCAGAGTTGTCCCGCGGTACCACCTCGATAGCGCTTCCATAGCGCCGGGTCGCTGGTATAGCGGCCAAGCACCACACCGCCCGTGGGCCCAAAGGCAACGCTTTGCGCCGGACCAAATGGCAATTTCTCTACGTCGCCCCGTTCGGGATCGATCGTATAGAGGTTAAACCAAGACCGAAATGGGGTGCCGTAATTGCTGGCCACCACCAGGCGGCCCTCGGGGGAATAGCCAGCGACCATCGAATTGGCACCCCAGTAGGTGAGGCGGCGCGTTTCGCCACCTTCGCCGGGCATGATATAAATTTCGGTGTCGCCTTCTTCTTTGCCGGTATAGGCCAAATAACGGCCATCGGGGGATAGCCAGGGCCGTACTGCCGCCCCCCAACCCGCGGTTAGTCGCCGTGCCGTTCCACCCCGACGGTCCACGACCCATACGTCGTCCTCAGACACGAAGGCTACGGTGTCGCCGGCGATCGATGGCGAACGATAATACCCTTCTTCTGCTATCATCTTGGATGTCCCTCCCACACGGGCTGGCCTTCGACCAGCCAATCTTTAATATCTTGCAAAATACGCGTGACAATACGCACTTGGAGTAGAAGCGCCATGGTGGCGCGCTCTGGATTGCCAGTCGCCTGTTCCGGTAAACTGGGCAAGTGAAGAAATCCCACGGGGGTTGTCGGTCCATGATGCGAAAACAAATAGAGCGCTTGGTTGCACATGAAGAGGCCGGCCGACGGCGAAAGGAGAATGGGAAGTCCTTCGGATTTCACGGTGTGCTCCAATCGTAACACGGGCAAGGTGGTAAAATAAGCCGCTGGTCCGCCGGGGATGATGGGGACCCCATAGTGGGTTTCTTGCCGATTATCGGGCATCGAGCTATGTATTAAGTTGACCCCAATCCACTCGAGGGAGGGCACCGCCCGTCCTTCGGCTTGGCCGAGAGCCAGCACGGCGTCCGGTTTTATCTCTCGGAGCAACACGGGGACCCGTTCGTCCACGTCCCTTTTGCTGGTCCCGATGGGTTCAATAATTAACGCCGAGTCGTGAGGCAGGTGGGTCGCCACTTCCTGGGACACATTGAGCGAGTCCTTTCCGAACGGATCAAAATGGGTGACGAGAATCCTATTCGGGCCGTTCAACGGGCGCAGTCCAGTACCGTGGCGTGGGTCGCGCTGACCAGGTCTTGGCTTTTTAACCACAACTCAAATCCTCGCTGTCCCGCTGAGACGGCGGCAAAATCCTCCTGCCATAGAGATTGGTGACAGAAGACCGGGACCGGCCGCCTGGGATTAATGGGGGAAACAGATCCCCGAAGGTACCCGGTGATACGATGAATATCTTCCGGGTCCGCCATTTCAACCGTACGGCACGACAGCGCCGCCGCACATTTTTTCTCGCTCAGCTGTAAGTCGCCCGGAATCAGCACAATGGCAAAGCCCTTTTCTCCATGTACCAACAGGGTCTTAAACACTCGGGGCAGCGGGAGGCCGCATTTTATCGCCACTTCCTCGGCAGATTTTTCGACCTCGTCGTATTCGAGAATTTGATAAGGTATGTGATGTTGCTCAAGCCACACCAACGCCCGACTTTTCACCGATCCGCCACTCCTTTAGGTAGAACTACGTCCCAGTATAAGGAAGAGTGGCGCCAAGAGCAATCTGATTAGGCGGCGGGAAACCCTGGCGATGCTTGCATGATAAGGTCCAGGGGAATCCAGGGTTCGAGGTCATTAACGTAGGAGCAATAGGGGTAGCTGTCACAGACGACATATTGATCGCACGTCAGCCGATTTTGTAAAACCCGCAGATGGGACACCCGGCACCGGGGACAAATCATGAAGGTCATCATGGAGGGGCCTCCTTTGGATCTCGAATGGCCCTATTAAATCCTAAACTTGTTGCAAAACTGTTACGCGCCTTTCTTATGGCTAAGGGACGTGGATTTTTCGGCCACTGGGCGCAGCAAGTACAAAGAAAAGAGCAATGCAATCCCGTAAAACACCACAAAAACCCTAAAGCCCGCGTCGGTCGAATGGGTCAGGATATCCCGGAAATGAGGCAATAAGACCCCCGAGGTACCCAAAAACGCTTTAGATGCCACCGCGCCAGGGAGGCTGGCCTCTGCCACCAAAAGAGCCAGGGTTAGTGATAGTGACATACCGACATTACGAAACGTAAAGAACATCCCGGAAGCGGCTCCGGTACGGTTTAACGGGGCAGACGACATAACGACCTTAGTGAGCGCGGGCCATGCTAATCCGGTAGCCACCGACATGAGTAGCAGTGGACCCACGATGGCTCCCATGTGTAACTGAGGGCCTAATTGGCCCAGTTGGAAACCGCCCACCGCAAGTAAGATCACCCCAACTAGGATAAACCGTGGTGCCCCGAACCGATCGGCCAACCAACCACCGAGGGGGCTGATGAATAGTTGGGGGAGGGACAGGGGAATTAACAGGAGTCCGGCTTTTAAGGGGCTTAAATGGAGCGCGCCTTGAAGATAAATG
>JAKADJ010000480.1 GCA_021820645.1 Bacillota bacterium | reverse complement strand
ATGTAACGATAAACAAGGAAAGACGCGATCGAGTTTCTTCAAGGGAGGGACATCAATCATGGATCTGTGGGAACGCCTGCAGGCTTATCGGAGTCTCGAGGGCGACTTACGTTGGAAAGGCACCTTCCGCGAGTACTTCAACCGCGTGCGTGAGCAACCACGAGTTGCACGCCTCTCGCACGCCCGTATTTACGACATGATCGCGGACCATGGGGTGGAAATCACCCCGGAGGGCGGACGGCATTACAGATTTTTTGACGGGGAAATCTTTGGCCTCGATCACGCTCTCGACCAACTGGTTGACTATTTTCATTCGGCCGCGCAACGCCTGGAGGTACGAAAGCGCATTCTCCTGTTAATGGGGCCGGTCGGCGGGGGCAAGTCGACTCTGGTGACACTCTTAAAGCGGGGGCTGGAGGCCTACTCCCGTACCGATGCGGGGGCGTGCTACGCGATCCAGGACTGCCCGATGCACGAGGAACCCTTACACCTCATTCCTGAGGCCTTGCGAGAAGAGGTCCAGCGGGACTACGGCCTTTATGTTGAGGGTGACCTGTGCCCGGTCTGCCGACAACGCTTAGAGGATGTGTACCACGGACAAATCGATGAGGTGCCGGTGGAACGCATTATTTTCTCGGAGAAACAACGGGTGGGGATCGGGACGTTCTCGCCTAGCGACCCCAAGAGTCAGGACATCAGTGAGTTAACCGGCTCGATTGATCTCGCCACTATTGGCGAATTTGGCTCGGAATCGGATCCGCGGGCCTATCGCTTTGACGGCGAGCTCAATATCGCCAACCGAGGCATGATGGAGTTCATCGAGATGTTGAAGAGCGACGAAAAGTTTCTCTACGGCCTCCTGACCCTATCCCAGGAGCAAAACATCAAGACTGGGCGCTTTTCGATGATTTACGCGGACGAAGTGATTGTCTCGCACACCAACGAGAGCGAGTACTTGAATTTCGTGGAGAACAAGAAGAACGAGGCGCTCCGCGACCGCATGATTTTGGTCCGCGTGCCCTATAACCTTCGCGTCTTCGACGAGACACAAATCTATCAGAAATTGATTGCCGAGTCGGGACTAAAGGATGTTCATCTTGCGCCCCACACCCTGAGGGTGGCGAGCATGTTCGCCGTGTTGTCGCGCTTGAAGGAGTCCAAAAAGCAGGGGATGTCGCTCATTAAGAAGATGCGGCTCTTTGATGGGGAGGCGGTTGAAGGGTACACGTCCAAGGACGTGAAGGAGCTCCACGAGGAGTTCCCCATGGAAGGGATGGATGGTATTTCCCCGCGCTATGTCATTAATCGTCTCTCGTCGGCCCTGGTTCGCTCCGGGGTCACCTGCATCAACCCGCTGGACGCCTTGAAAACGCTAAAAGATGGGCTTGAGCAACACACGGGGCTATCCGACGACGAGCGCGAGCGGCTCTTAAATCTAATCTACGAAACCCGCAAGGAGTTCGACGAGATGGCGAAGATCGAGGTACAAAAAGCCTTCGTCTACTCGTTTGAAGAATCGGCACAAGCCCTGCTCAACAACTACCTCGACAATGCCGAAGCCTACGTCAACAAAAGCAAGCTGACCGATCCGATTACCGACGAGGAAATGGAACCGGATGAGAAGCTCATGCGGTCGATCGAGGAACAAATTGGCATTACGGAAAATGCCAAGCGGGCATTTCGTGAAGAAATTCTGATTCGCATCTCCACGTTGGCCCGGCACGGCCGCAAGTTCGACTACCAGTCGCACAGCGGCCTCAAACAGGCCATCGAGACCAAACTCTTCAACGACCTGAAAAACGTCGTCAAGGTCACTACCTCGACGCGCACTCCCGATCAAGAGCAATTGCGCAAGTTAAACGACGTGGCGGCCCGCCTCATGGATCACGACGGCTACTGTCCCGAGTGTAGTCAGGCGATTTTGCAGTACGTGGGCACGCTCTTAAGCCGTTGACGGAAAGACCCTCCCCGGAGTGTATCCTCCGGGGTCTTTTGACCCTTGGGCTTGGACCATCAGCCGGTTCGTGCCTTCAGGGGAAAGATCGGCTATGATAGAAGAATCATGCTAAAGGGTCGGTGGCCATGCGTTATTTGGCACAGTTCTCGGAAGCTCCCAAAACAGGTACGCAGTCATTTTGGAACGATGCCCTGGAGACGGAGCGGTGGTTGCAACTAGAAGGTAAGCATGTTGAAGCGCGGCTCCTAATGTTTCGGGCGCGCGGGCTTAGGGCGCTTAAGCCCTGGTTGCCCTTTCAATCGCAACCCTTAGCCATCGATGCCTGGTTAGATCCCATGGACATCGCCGTGACATGGACCTATCTGGTACGCTTCTTAGCCGAAATGGGTCCGGAGCGCATCTGGATTCCGACCGGAGAGGACGCCTGGGTAGGGCTCGAGGGGGATCAAATGATCATCCGCGCCTCCCGCGAGTCGTGGATCTGGGCGTTGGTGGAGGATGTTTGGGATCCGGCTAGTTGGACGAGTGAGGACGAATTAGAATGGTGGGCCGAGGGGCGCATCCAACACGTCCGGCGGCTTCCTTGGGCTATCGT
>JAKADJ010000479.1 GCA_021820645.1 Bacillota bacterium | reverse complement strand
TGACAAGCTATTAGCTGGTTTAACATATCCGGTTATCCGCATCCCACGATGCCAGATCCCCGGATCGTAACCAGATGGTTTCGCCATCCTTCACGAGACTCTTCTGCGTAGCATCTGGGCTCCTGTAATATCCATAAAACAAGGATGGACCGGAAAACTGCAGCTCCCCGACTGGCCCAGGTTGTGAAATGACCGCGCCGTCCTGATCCACAATGCGCACACGGGAGCGTCCTACGGGACGTCCGATGCTCCGCGCGGACACCTCGATCGCATCCTGCCAGTGGGTATGCGTTCCGGCACCCAGTTCAGACATCCCCCAATGGTTGATGAGGGAAGCCCCGATAGCATCGTGCACCTGTTTAACCAACTCCGCAGGCATGGCCGCACCCGCCACACGAATTTCCCGTAATTGCAGATCCGCGAGGGCGTGACGCTCTTTTTGTAGTTCTTGGAACAAATCGCGCACATGGGTAGGGACCATAAAAGCTACGGTGGCGTGATGGATCCGGCATTGCTCGAGGAAGTCAGCGGAATCAAACCGTTCGATCAGGACTTGAGGCGCCCCAAGAACCCAGCTTAGATGTAAAGACAACATCCCGAACAGATGGGTAAAGGGGCTCGCCGAGATAAAGACATCATGCCTTGACATCCCCGCGTCACGAGCCAATGCTCTCGCGTTGCCCAGTAAGGCCGCATGGCTATGAAGACAGGCCTTCGGCAACACGGAATGGGTTCCCGACGTAAAGAAAATGGCCAGCGGGTCGCTTCCAGCCGGAGTCGGCACGCCTGTTCCTCCATCACCGAATTCCGAATCGCCCCCGGCTGCCGACCAGGGATGAAGGGAGGGGGCGCGGTTTTCATCCCGACCAAGCCAAGCCTCGGCACCGATGGCGTCTAACAGCCGGCCTCGCTCCCGATCCCGATACGGTTGGTGCAGGGTTGCGGTAACCGCGCCCAAACTGGCCAAGGCGGCGTGGTTCACCACGAAATCCCAGGTGTTAGGAGATTGCAAGCCCACCACTTGTCCGAATCTAACGCCCGCTCTGCTTAACCGATCGCTACGCTCATCCACCGCTTGAAAAAATTCTCGGTAAGAACAGACATGAGACCCAACGGTTACCGCAACCCGATTGGGATCGGCCTGCCCCAAAACCTGGGCTACCGTGACGTCGGGATCGGACATCCCCCAGTGGGCCTCAATCAGATGGGGATCATAGTCACGGGACGAAATCACGTCTTTGCCTCCCCTGAAGCGTCGTTTGGTGGGCCACCCCACATTTTTCCGCTGCTTGCCATCGGCTGGTATCTCTCTTGATCGTCACTCTATGCAGATAGCACAAAATTATCTGTATTTTCAGCCTACCTGATAAATAATATATAATATATTGCTCTGTGGAATGCAAGCATTCATTGTATACTTTGGGTAGATTTCCGAGGGGGCGCGAGATGACGCAGAAAACCTTTGAAACTAAGAAAGATTACATTGTTAAAGCCGTAAAAGAAAAGATCCTCTCTGGAGATTTAAAGCCTGGAGTCCGCCTTAAGACCAAGGAACTCGCGCTAGAATTCGGGACCAGCGAAATTCCGGTCCGCGAGGCCATTAACCAGCTGGTGTCCCTTCGACTCGTCGAAGTGATTCCTCACGTGGGGGCCACCACGGCCCGGATTTCTTCCACCGACCTCCAGGAAATTTTTCAGATACGGGGCGAACTCGAAAGCCTGGCGACGCGGCTGGCCACACCGGCTTTGACGCTCCAGGATCTGGACGATATCGAACGTATTCACTTAGAGCTAAAACAGGCTCTCGAAGACGACGCACCTTCGTCGAGGCTCAACGCACTAAACCGTGAATTCCACATGCGGCTTTATCGGCATAGCGGCAATCTCCGGCTGATCACCATGATCGAAGAGTTATGGAATCACGCGGGCCGATACCCCGCCCCTCTTTCGGGACGCGATCCCGATACCATCAAATCTCTAGCCGACCACGAAGAAATTCTACGATTATTGAAACGGCACGACGTAACGGGAGTGACCGCTATCACCCTAACCCACAAACAGCGATCCTTCGAACGGATTCTTAAGGCCGTGCGCCAAAGCGAATCTTAACCATCTCAAACGACTCCGTGGGAGTTTGACGTTAACGCACTTGCCGTGGCCCTTCCCGGCTCCCTCTTTTCTACACGGCCATGCTGCCTTTTTTGGCAGGCACGCCCTCATCTCTTCCTTGGGTGCGATCCTCACCGAGCAACGGAGCAGTAGACCATGTCTTTCTCTTTGGTCCAAAAACTATGGGGATCCCCGCTCAGCGCGGTGTGACCCCGTCTATAAATGTGGGGACAGAATCAGCCTTCGCTCGGCAGCACGTAGTCAAAATCATAACCAAATCCTCGAGGTCCCCAGACTTTTAAGGCCTCCGGGCTTTTCATTATAGCGGGCGCGGCTATCATCAAAAGAGACACGCGCTGGCCATAGCGAAGGCGCTCGGTCGTCACCGCTAATCCCGTCTGGGAATCTAACACCGTGATCAAATCGGGCACCACGGCCCATACCT